>NZ_WPOO01000007.1:0-107842 GCF_009755265.1 Adlercreutzia rubneri
GAGAGTACTTCGCCAAGAAGAGGCGCGCTGATTAGCGGTACCGAGACAGCCTACTCGCGGTACCGCCTTTTGCTGATCGCCGGTACCAAGCCAGGTGATCGATGGTACCGCGAGAGGTTACTACTCACAGGAGCCTCACTGACTATCGCAGCTACACTGGTAGGACATACCGCAAGGCGTGGGAGACGCGTCAGAGGCTGCGCAGCGAAATCGATGGCATCATCTACGGCCATAGGGGGCGCGACGTCATCGGCCACTTCCGCGACGCTGACAAGGACATCCCCATCTGGGCCATCTTTGAGGTCATGACGCTCGGTAACTTCGGCTCGTTCTATGATTGTCTCGACAGACGTGTGAAGACGGTCATCGTGCGCGACCTCGGCATGCCGACCAACCTTGATTCTGAACTGCGCCTCAAGGAGATAGTGTTCGCGCTCAAGGATTTCCGTAACGCTATAGCCCACAACGGTGTGGTCCTCGACGTGCGCTTCCAGTCTGGCGCCATCAACACAGGTGTCTCCCAGTTGCTCAAGCAGGAGACCGGTGTGGGCAAGATAGACTTTACCGATATTACCGACTACGTGATCTTGCTGGTCTACCTGATGCGACGCATGGGCTTCACGAAGACGGAGTGCAAGCAGCTAATCGCGGGCTACGAGGCGATAATCGAGCACTTTCGAGCCGAGCTGCCCATCAATGTCTACTCGCGGATTATTAAGACTACCGCACGGGGCAAGTTAACCGCCCTTCGACAGTTTGTGAGCAACGGATAGACGTGGGCCTAAAAGCTTAACGCGCGTGGTAGAATGCAGTCAATAGCGGTGAAAGGCTTCGGCTGACACCTGGGAGGGCCCGATGCGTCGGGCCCTTCTTATATCATGGTTGCTCTTCTACCATTCCTCATTCCTCGGCCCCCATTATGTGAAGTCCAAATGTGTCGTATATGGGCACCTCGTCATGAGCAAGCCAGCTTATGCCAAAGGCAAACGCCTCGATGTCATCCTTGCCCATGATGCGGTCAATGATAATGTTGCGAACGTATTCCGCGATTTCGTCGCGCAACGTCTTATTCTTTGGGATTGGTAGCACGATTTCTGGAAATCGGTTTCCAAGAGTGTCGATAACATCGCGCGTAAACTGCTTGCTCCGGATTTGACGTTTAACGATATACGAGTTCAAAAGCGCGAGGAGAAGAAACGAGCTTACACGCTTCTGGTCGAGCGCGCGGATCTTGATTAGTCCGCCGCAGTAAAGCATCTTGCTTTTTTCTGGAGTGATTATGCATGTATTCCCAATTAAATAGGTGCCGTCTCGCACTAGCAAAATGTCTTCCGCTTGGACGTCTTCCTTTGTTGCATACGCATTATAGATTTGCTCAGAAACGCCCTGCTTGGGGTCGTGCTTGATCTCCCAATTAGCGAAGTCCGAGGTGCGTACGAAGGGAATTGTCCCGGTTCCGTATGCCATCTTTCCGGGTTCGTCGCCACTTGCTAGGGATAGGACGCCGTCTTCGACAAGTTCGGCGATAGTAACAAGGTCACATGTCTCAGCAAGCGTGTCTAGATCTTCGTTAATCATCGGATCGTAATATTTCGGAATGAAAATGTTGTCTACAATTGCGTCTGAGCGCATTGCATATTTTGAGCCCTGTCCAAACTCAAGGGTGCTTGTATCACTAACCAGCTGATTCATTTGCGCATCAAACGGCAAGTTGTCGAACTCCCTGAAAGCGCGCATGCTGCCCTCTTGCAGCGCCTTCTCGATAAGCACAGGGAACTGCTTAACGATGGTTCGCGCATGCATTCGTTTCTTTAGAGCGTCTCCGACAATTACCTCGATTCTCTTGCGAGTGTCTACATCGATGGGAATGGGTAGCATAATCTCGCGATAGCGGGTTCCGATTGTGTCGATGATGTCAGCGGTGAATTGAAACGCTCGGATCTGTTGCTGAACAAGTGGAGTATTCAAGGCGATGAAGAACATCTCTGTTGTGACAACGGAAGGATCTTCGACCCTGAACTTCACAATATGCGACTGGAACAACATGGGCGTATCGAGTGGAGTCACAATACAGCTTGTCCCGATGAGGTAAGTGCCATCCTTGACCAATAGTATGTCACCGGGCTGCACGTCTTCCTTTGCAGCGTATTGCTGATATATAGTTTCGGAGACCCCTTGCTTGGGGATGGTCTTGATCTCCCAGTTGCTGATATCTGAAGTTCGGACAAACGGAATGTCTCCCGTTCCGTAAGCCATTTTGCCGGGCTCGTCACCGGAACATACGCTAATAACGCCGTCATCTATCAATTGTCCCAGATTGAGCAGTCGAAGGTTATCGCCCAACTGACTCATAGAGCTCTCGATTTTGTTGTTGTAATACTTGGGTATCAGGATGTTGTCCTTGATATCGGCCGAAGAAATGACAGTTGCTTTCATGCTTTACTCGCTCATGAGGCGCTTGTACTCAGCGGCAACCGTGGGGATGTCGTCCATCAGTACTTGCTCACCGCGCTCGTCAATCTTAATCGTCGGATTGCCCCGGCTATCGTGACCGCACCATTTCGTCTCGCACATGAAAATGGGATAAGGGTCGATGCTCTCGAAGACTTCGCCTTTCTCAAACTTAATAAATATAACGACGCAGCATTTAGCATGCGTTTCTGGCTGGAACGTATCCTCCGGCAATGTCACCACAGCCTTGATGCGACCCTGCCTCCTTATGTAATCGACAACATAACGGTATTTCGGCATCCCGAATATCGTTTCTGGCAGCACAATTCCCATGCGACCACCTGGCCGGAGAAGCGATATGCATCTCTCAATGAATAGAATCTGAGGCGGCTGCTTGTCGAGAACGACACCTTTCTCAAATGTTCCATCCTTAGCCTGCTTCCAACGATGTCCAAGATCGTAACGCTTAAGAATAGCTTCCGAGTCGATTGCAAGCTTCTTTCCGAAAGGCGGATTGGTGATAATGACATCAAAGGCATCTTCGGTGATGTCATTGCGCGTCTTGCTGCTCCATTCGGATGAGTGCTCAAGCGAGTTCTCACAATGTATTCCGCCACGACCATCGCCTAATATTGCAAGATATGCTTTTGCGACTTTACTAAGGAAACTGTCTTTGTCTATTCCAAAGAAGTTCTTGATAGCGACCTTCTGTTTCTCTGAATCTATCTCTGATTGGGGCCACCCATATTTCGCGCCTCGTGCCTCAATCTCGCTCCACACGTATCGCAGCCCTTCCACGAGAAAACCTCCGCTACCACAGGCGGGATCTAGAATCTTGTCGTCGGGTTCCGGATCAACCATGTCGATAACCATTTGAACAACGTTACGTGGGGTGAAGAACTGTCCTTGTCCGCCCTTCAAAGATGGTCCGATAAAGACTTCGAAAGCAGCTCCGACTGCATCTCGCGTACTTTCCATCAGGCTATAGAGCTGCAGTTCACCCACAACATACAGTAACGACCTATCGTCGATATCAATCGAATCGCTCTTCGTTATAACGTCGCTGTATTGCTTTCGCACGACAGTGAAGAGATCCTTGATTCGCTTTGCGACATTGGATGCGCTCTCGTCTACGCCGGCACGAAACCTAACCGTATCGTCGGGTTTAGTGAACCTCTCATCATAAATCTTGCAGAAGATGAGGTTGATCATCTGAGAGGCAAGAACCTCGTCCCGAGTTATGCCTACAGCGTTGGCTGCAAGGTAGTTGCGTATCGCCTTGAACGTTGACTTCAGACTCTCTGCAGGCCGCAGGTCCTTCCTCTTGAACTTGCCAATATCTTCAAGCCTTTCTCCGTAGCGAGGAATATTTGGTATCTCATAGAATTCGACTTTGCCATCATGCTCACGTTTGGCAAGGAACAATCTCTCGTTGCCATTGAACCATACGCCCATACTCGCTTTGGATAGGCGCATATAGTCTTGAAGCTGCGTCATGCCGTCTTTGCGCGTCTTTTTCTTGCATTCAACAACGATGCTGAGTGTTTCGTCGCTATGTGAAGCATCTGAAAAGACGGCTATGTCAACAGGGTATTCTTTCTTCGTGTCGGAAGGACGCGCTTTTACCCTCCATTGGGGGCGCGTCTGAATGACATCTTTTGGATACCCGTAATCGTCAACAAGGATTCTTGCGAATGGCTGCACCGCCTGTACTTCTTCAGGTGTTGCCCTAAGCTTCTGTCCTGATATGAAATCGATGACGTAGTCATCATTCTTCTCTGCCATTCGCTACTCCAAGCAATAGATACCGTAACTTATCAATAATCTCATTTCTTGGATGTTCTGTGAAGTTATCGGATCGCGACTTTACAAAGTGTCCATTTCGAGCCGCTGATACTTGATTGCAAAGACAAGCTGGACACTGCAAGAGCAATCTGGACAATCGCTGATTCTTAGACGAATCGCAGGAAGATCAATTGGCCAAGTGTCCAGATAAGCTGCAATGATCCAAAATACATCTGTACAACCATCGCGAGTGGTTAACCGAGATCATTCTTTTGAAAAGCTCTCGAATGCTGCCCACTTCTATCTAATTCTCTTGATGCTGCAGAATTAAAAAGCGTGCTCGACCCGAGAATAGAAAGACCCGTCGAAGCTTCGGCGGGTCTGAATTCCATGATTTCCAGTTGAGAGCTTTTCCCGAAGGCCTACAGCTTTTCCCCAACGGAATGGGTGTAAATTACACAGAATTGCAAAGCATAAGACTAGATAAAAAATAGCCTCTGACCTTGCAATTTACTCCCACTCCACCGTGCCCACGGGCTTGGGGGTGAGGTCGTAGCAGACGCGGCAGATGCCGGGGACTTCGTGGGTGATGCGATCGGTCATGCGCTTGAGGAGCGCCCAGTCCAGCTCGGGCACCTCGGCGGTCATGACGTCCACGGTGTTGATGGCGCGGATGATGGCCGGCCACTCGTAGGCGCGCACGCCGTCGCGCACGCCGGTGGCGCGTATGTCGGGCACCACGGCGAAGTACTGCCAGGCGCCCACGTTCGCCGCTTCCATCTCCTCGCGCACGATGGCGTCGGCCTCACGCAGCGTCTCCAGGCGATCGCGGGTGATGGCGCCCAGGCAGCGCACGCCCAGGCCCGGGCCGGGGAAGGGCTGGCGCTCCACCATGTTCTCGGGCAGCCCTAGCTCACGGCCGACGACGCGCACCTCGTCCTTGTACAGCAGCTTCACGGGCTCCACCAGGTCGAACTGCAAGTCCTCAGGCAGGCCGCCGACGTTGTGGTGGGCCTTCACGCCGTCCTTCGACTCCAGAATGTCGGGGTAGATGGTGCCCTGGGCGAGGAAGTCCACCTCGTCGCCCACCTTGCGGGCCTCCTCCTCGAACACGCGGATGAACTCGCCGCCGATGATCTTGCGCTTGGTCTCGGGCTCATCGACGTCGGCCAGAAGATCCAGGAAGCGGTCGGTGGCGTCTACGTACACCAAATTCGCGTCCATCTGGTTCTGGAACACGTCGATGACCTGCTCGGACTCGCCCTTGCGCATAAGCCCGTGGTTCACGTGCACGCACACGAGGTTCTTCCCGATGGCCTTAATGAGCAGCGCCGCCACCACCGAGGAATCCACGCCGCCGGACAGCGCCAGCAGCACCTTCTTGTCGCCCACCTGCTCGCGAATGGCGGCAACCTGTTCGTCGATGAACGCCTGTGCCAGCTCGGGGGTGGTGATGCGCTCCATGTCGTCGGGGCGAACGTTCTCGTCCATTGAGACCTCCTCGGTTTCAGTGCGGCTTTTCCGATGGCGAGATTATAGCGTACAGGGGCAGGGGGCGACGGAGCCTGCCCTCCGGTTTGGCGGCGAACTGCGGTCAAGTGTGCAGGATTTTGCGATAGGGAGAGTGCTTCGGAATCGTTGTGTGCAAGATTTTGCGATAGGGAGAGTATGAACGCCCTTTTTGCGCCCGTTGAGTTCTCCCTATCGCAAAATCCTGTGCGAATTCCCTGCGTGCTCTGCCGAACGGGGCAGTACGCGGATGAACGGGGCGATGGGCCTGCGATGCCTGGGATGCTTTTCCGCAGCGCGAGACGTGACGGGGGCGTGACGGGGATGAAACGGGTGCGGGACGTTGGCACCACGGAAATCGCGGCGTCGGCATAATAGAAGCCGTCAATGGGAAATTGCGTGAGGAGAAGAGGCGCACGTGGAAGTTTTGGAACTGGCGCTCATTGTGCTGGCTTGTGTCATCGGCTCGGCGGTGCTGTGCCAAGTTGTGCCGCGGCTGTCGTTGCCGCTCGTGCAGATCGCCGTCGGCGCGGTAGTGGCCCTGGCCGTTCCAGCTGTCCGCGACGTGAGCATCTCCTCCGAGCTGTTCCTCGTGCTGTTCATCGCCCCGCTTCTGTTCAACGAGGCTCGCGAGACGAACCCTCGCGACCTGTGGGAGAACAAGGGCTCCATTCTGTCGCTGGCCGTGGGGCTTGTGCTGCTCACGGTGCTTGTGGTGGGCTTCGTGTTGAACTGGTTCGTGCCCTCTATCCCGTTGGCTGCCGCCTTCGCCTGCGCCGCCGCCCTGGCCCCCACCGATGCCGCCGCTGTGGGCGCACTCGCGTCGTCGGTCAGCCTGAAGAGGCGTCAGTCGACGCTGCTCTCCGGCGAGTCGCTCATCAACGACGCGTCCGGCGTTGTCGCCTTTCAATTCGCCAGTGCCGCCGCCCTCACCGGGGCTTTCTTGGCCCTCGATGCCGCTGAGGAGTTCGGCCGCCTGTTTCTCGGCGGTATCGCTGCCGGCGTGGTCGTGGGCGTCGTGGGGCTGTACTCCATGCGGGCCCTGCGGCGCGGCGGCTACGAGAGCACCACCATCAACGTGCTCTACGAGGTATTCTCGCCGTTCTTCGTGTACCTGTTCGCCGAATGGCTCGGCACCTCTGGCATTCTGGCTGTGGTGGCCGCGGGCCTCATCATGGCCGATCGCTCCCAGCGCCTCACCTCCGCCTCCATCGCCCAGCGCCAGCTGGTGTCCCGCAGCTTCTGGCGCATCATCGTGTTCCTCATCAACTCGGTGGTGTTCGTTCTTCTGGGTATGCAGCTGCCCCAGGCCTTCACGCCGGCCATTGCCGACCACTTCTCGCTGCCGTTTCTTTTGGGGGTGGTGGCCCTGGTCACGGCACTTATCGTGGGGTGCCGCTTCGGGTGGGTGCTCGTCATGGAGGAGGTCTATCGCGTCGGCCGTCGTCGCAGCCGGCGCCGCACGCTGCGGAAGAAGGCGTCGAAGGTGGAAACGGTGGAGACGAACCAGCCTTCGCCCACGCCGCACCTGCGCCATCGCCGCCCCCATTGGCGCGAGCGCATCGGCAGCTTGCTGAAGAACGCGCTGGTGCTTACCGTGGGCGGTCCGAAGGGCGCCGTCACCCTTTCTATCATCTTTACGTTGCCGCTCACGATGCCCGACGGCGCGACGTCCTTTCCCGAGCGCGATCTTATCGTGTTCCTCACGGCGAGCGTCATCCTGTGCACGTTGCTCCTGGCCGACGGCCTGCTGCCGCTGCTCTCGCCGCGTGTGGCGGAAGCTTCCAACGAGCAGGAACTGTCCCGCGCTGCCATCCGCGTTTTGGAAGGCACCTTGCGCGAGTTGCAGGCCATGCTGGCCTCCGACGAAAACACTCAGTACGATCCGGCTTTGCGCCTGACCATCGCTCACTACTGGGTGCGCCTGGCCCGTGCGCGCGAGTCGGTGGACGATACGTGCAGCCAGCAGATCGGCGCTCTGGCGACCCAGGTGCGCGAGGTGCAGGAGAAAGCCGCCGATGCCATTCATGAGAAAGGTGGCTACGACAACGGCACGCAGGCTCCTTACTACGCCATGCTGCGCGAGGTGCGTCGCTCGCTGGGCTACGATGGTGCCGACGTGAAGGTGGGCTCGCGGTTTTCCACTCTGCGCGGCCGAGCGCGACTTCTGTGGCAGCGCACGAAGCCGCCGGCGGTGGAAAGCGACCAGGACGAGCGCGTCTACTACGACACCTGTCTGTTTGCCATCGAACTTGAGCATGCGGCCATCGATTATCTGCAGGATGTTGTCGACCAGCATGACGGCCGCCAGGGTGCCGCGCAGCTGCTTTTGGAGGAGCATCGCATGGTGCTGAACTCCCTGTGGAACCGCATCAACCACGGCCAGGACGTGAAACAGCAGGATCGCCCCGACATCACGCTGACCCACCACCAGGCCCTTCCCGACGGCATGCAGCCCCTGTTCGGCGGCCAGTTCGCCGAGGCCGCCCGCTACGCCGACGAGGTGGACGCCGACGCCCTTTCCATCGAGCTCGACCAAATCCGCCACTTGCAGGATCACGGGGAAATCTCCCTGCCCGTCGCCAACGAACTGCGCCAGCGCGTCTACGTCCTGCAGATGAGCCTGGGGGAGTAGCGTGTTCGGAGGCCGGAAATGCACTCAATGAGTGCAGTATTGGGTCAGAATGTGCACTCAGTGAGTGCAACAATTGCGCGGATTTCGGAAATCCTTCGACAAATGCCAGTTCGACCCCGTAATGGCCGATGGGCGCTGAGGCTCTCTGCCATAACTGCCTTCAAGTGGCAGAAAAATGCCAGTTGAGGGCAGTTATGGCAGAGGGGAAAATCCGAGGCTTGCCATTTCGGGGTCGAAGTGGCATCCCCCTCTCGCTTCCGCGAAAAAGCAAGGTAGGAGTCTCGCCTCGTCGCTATCCTTCATCCAATGCGCGCACGGATTTGGGGAGGTACAGCACGAGGCCGAGGGCCAGGCAGGCGAGGCCGTCTACGATGAAGAAGGGAGCGACGCCCATGGCCTCGGCGGCCACGCCGCCGATCGCGATGCCGATCGGAGTGGCGAGCCCCATGGCGGCGGTGAGCAGGCCCATGGCGCGGCCCATCTTATCGTCGGGCACGTTGCGCTGGGTGAGCGTCATGGTGGGGCCGTTGAACCAGGCGCAGGCTACGGCCATGACGGCGACGAGAACGATGAAGGCTGGGAAGGCGTCGGGCGGCAAAAACCCGCAGGCTGCCGTGGCCGCGCCCACGATGACGGCCGCCACGGCGATGAGCCCCGCCAGGCGCTTGCCGCCGCCCCAGGCGATGAGGACGCCCGAACCCACGAGCATGCCCACCCCGAAGGCCGCCTCGGCCAGAGACGCCGCATAGCCGTCGCCGCCGAAATGCTGATAGGTCATGAGCGGGAACACCGCCGACAGCGGCCCGAAGATCATCATGCCGACGGTGACGCCGCCGATCAACAGCACGAGCCCGCGCGTCTTCGCAATGGCGCGCCAGCCATCGCGCAGGTTCGCCAGTACGTGCTGACCTTCGGCCGTCGCATCCACCACCGTGGGAATCTTCGCCAGGGCCAGGCCGAGGATGGCCACGCAGGCTCCGGCGAAATCGAGGAACATCACCGAGGAGAAGCCGAGGGTGGTGTACAAGAAGATGCCGAAGGCCGGCGCTCCGATGGAGGCCACCGAGCCCAAAAGCTGATCCAAGGTGTTGATGCGCAACAGATGCTTGTCGGGCACGAGCATGGGCATGGCCGCCATCATGGCCGGACTGTGGAAGGCCTGGCCCACGGCGCGCGCGATGCACACGGCGAGCAGCAAGGGGATGGACACGTCGCCGGCCAAAATGAACACGCCCGCCACCAGCGAGATAACGCCCACAGCGCCGTCGGCCGCAATCATGATGAGCTTGCGGTTGTGCTTGTCGGCCACGATGCCGCCGAAGGGCGAGATGAGCCCCACGGGCAGCATGACGGCGATGTTCATGGCCGCCAGCATAAGCGCGCTGCCGGTGCTCTCGGTGACATACCACACCACCGCATAGCCGGCAGCGTAGCTCGTTATCATAGAGGCGGCCTGCCCGGCCCAAATGAACGCGATGATGGCGAGCCAATTCTTCGGCAGCGGCAGCCCGGCGGCACTCAAAGACGTGGCGTCGTGCAGTTCCGCCATCGAAACACCCAACCTAGGTCGATTCCAATGTCGCCCAGTGTAAGAGAGCATTTTATGCTTGTCAATCCGACTACGATGCGCGAAGGATCCGAGCGATGGAGTTCTCGCTCGCTATACTGGGCTCAGTGCAAAGCGGGGAAGGAGCGCGGCATGGTGGAACTGACGAAAGAGAATTTCGATGCGCAGGTGACCAATGCGGAAGGGATGGTGCTCGTTGATTTCTGGAGTCCGGGCTGCGGTCCGTGCCGAGCCATGGAGTCGGTGCTGGAAGCAGCGGCCGCGCGGCATCCTGAGGTGCGCTTTGCGAAGTTGAACGCGGCGGACTATCCCGACATAGCCTGGGCCTTCAAGGTGGTGAGCGTGCCCACCCTCGTGCTCTTTCGCGGCGGCGTGCCCGTGGACGACATCGTCGGCGCGGTGCCCGCCCAGCGCATCGAGGAGCTATTGGTTGAGAGCGGGCGCGAAGGGAGAGGAGCCTGATGGGCAAAAAGGCAGAGGCGCTCCACAAATCGCTAACCGGGCAAGGGCTGGCGAGCCGCGCGACGGGCTCCTCGCTCGTGCACAAGGTGGCGAGCCGCCAGGTGAAGACCCGGGAAGCGCCCGTTCGAGGGCCTGAATACGAGGCGTCCCAGCAAAAGGGGCAGGCCTGTCGACAAAAGCTGCCTCGCAGCGATCTGGGAAAATGGGAGGTACGTCCAGGCCGCAGCGAGGCGGTCGACCTCATCTTCCAGCAGGATGCCGATCGCCTGTCCTTCCTGGTGCCTGAGCGGCACCGCCGCATGGCGGCCTCGCCGTTCGCCTTCTTTCGCGGCGCGGCCCTTCCCATGGCCGCTGATTTGTCCACGCTGCCCACCACGGGGCTTTTGGTGCAGGCGTGTGGCGACGCGCACATCGCGAACTTCGGCGGCTACCGCTCCCCGGAATCGCACCTCGTGTTCGACTTGAACGATTTCGACGAAACCGCCCGCGGCCATTGGGAATGGGACGTGGAGCGCTTGGTGGCCAGCGTCGCCATTTGCGGGCGCACGCGCGGCTTCGGTGACAAATGGTGCCGCGAGGCCGTGCGTCTGGCGGCCCAGAGCTACCGGGAGTCCCTGGCGTTCTTCGCCACGCAGGGATCCTTCGATGTGTGGCGGGCCTACCTCGATGTGGCCGAGGTACTTCAGGGACTTGCCGACAAGGTGTCCAAGGCCGATCGGCGCCAGGTGGCCGACGATTTGGAGCGGGCATTCTCCAAGACCAACGAGCGAGCCTTCGAGAAACTGGTGCACATGGAAGACGGCGAGCCGCAGATGGTCTACGACCCGCCGGACATCGTGCCCCTCAGCCATTTTCTCTCCCTGGACAACCAGCGGCGCGTCCGACGCAGCCTGGTGCGTATGCTCGATGACTATCGCGCGACGGTGAGGCCGCCCTACCAGGAGCTGCTGAAGAACTACCGGTTCATCGGTGCGGCGCAGAAGGTGGTGGGTGTGGGCAGCGTGGGCACCCGCTGCTGGGTAGCGGCGTTCTCGGGCAATCAGATGGCCGACCCGCTGGTGCTCCAGATAAAGGAGGCGAACGCATCGGTGCTCGAGCGGTTCTGCGGCCGAAGCCCCTGCCTTTCCCATGGCGAGCGCGTCGTGGCGGGGCAGCGCCTCATGCAGACAACCAGCGGAGTGCTGCTCGGTTGGACCCATGCCCGGGACGAGCATGGCCGCCGGCGCGACTACTACGTGCGTCAGTTGTGGAATTGGAAGATGTCAGTCGACTTGGACCATGTCAGCGCCGATGAGCTGGAGATTTACGGCCAGTTGTGCGCCTGGACGCTCGCCCGCGCCCACGCCCGCACGGGCGAGCGTGTGGCCATGGCCTCCTACCTGGGAACGTCGGACAAGTTCGATGCGTCCATGGTGTCGTTCGCGCAGAGCTACGCCGATCAGAACGAAGCCGACTACGAGCAGTTCCTGAAGCGCATAACAGTAAGCTGAGCTCCTGTTTCAAAGCGATAAAGCATATTCCGTGGTGGATGGCCGTTTTGCTTCGGCCGTTCAGTCTGGAAAATTGTTGACAAAACTGCATATCTTCCATCCGATTTTGCAGGAGCGGCGAAAGGGCAGAGTGCTATCATAGGAACTTACCTCACGAGGATGGCAGCGTGTCTCGTTGCCGCTTCGGGCCTATGAGAGGTTGAGGAAAAGGAAGGTTTCATGGTGTCTTTGAGCCGCCTCTTTCACAAGACGGACGAACGTGAAAAACCCGCGACCGCTGCGACGGCTCCGGCGGAGCCGGCCTGCGCGCCGACGGCCAAGGCGACGGTGGCTCCCGTAGAGCTTCCGCAAGAATTTCTCGACAAGTTCCCTGGCGGCATGCTCCGTTACAAGGCCGAGGAGGCCGGCGCGATCGACCGGGTGAGCTCGGGGCTCGTGCGCCTGTTCGGGTGCTCGGATGCCGAGCAGTTCCGCGCGCTTACGGGCAATACGTTCAAGGGCATCGTGCATCCCGACGATTGGGAATGGGTCAGCGCGTCCATCAGCGAGCAGATGGAGCGCAGCGACAGCGACTACGTGCGCTACCGCATCATCCGCGCCGATGGCGAGGTGCGCTGGGTGGACGACTGGGGGCATTTGGTGGAAGACGCCTCCGGCACCCGCTGGTTCTACGCAACGATCATGGACGCCACCGAGCGCGTGCGCGAGAAGGAAGAGCTGCGTCGGGCGAACGAGCGGCTGGAAATTCTCACGGCGCTCTCCAACGACGTGCTCTTCGATATCGAGTGCGGCACGGGCAAAGCCCACGTGTACGGCGATTTCGAGGGTCGCTTCGGTCGCGCGCCCCAGCAAGAGGATTTCGTGGTGAACCGCCGCTGCCAAAAGCCGTGCGAGCTGGCTATTACTTCCCACGACCTGACGCCGCTCATGACACAGATCGGCGAGAACTCACTCGTCGATTTTGAAACCTCGGCGCCCGGTGCCGACGGGGAGCCGGTGTGGTACCGCTACCAATCGGTGGTCCTCTACGACGAGGAAGGCGGTCCGGTGCGCCATGTCGGCCGGCTGCTGGACACGAGCGAGGCGGCCATGCGCGAGAGCCAGTTCCGACGCAAGGCCGAGCGCGACAGCCTCACGGGGCTCTACAACCGCGCCGCCGCCCTCGACCGTATCGAGACCGCGCTGCGTACCGAGAACCGCCCTTGCACGCTCATCGTCGTCGACGTGGACGACTTTAAGGCCGTGAACGACACTTACGGGCATCCCGAGGGCGATTACGTCCTGAAAAAGCTGGCGATCTTCTTGTCCCAGGTCATGCGCAAGGAGGACATCGTGGCCCGCATTGGGGGCGACGAGTTCCTCATTTTTGCCCCGGGCTTGGCGACCGGTCCTGCCGCCGAGCGCGTGCTCGAGCATTTGGCTCGCGGGCCCTTCGCCGGCCAGCGGGCCACCGACGAGGTCGTCGACCCGACCTATCACGCGGCGCCCACCATCAGCGTGGGGCGGCCTGCTGCTTGACGCCGCCGATGCCCTTCGAGGTGCTCTACGCGGCGGCCGACAGCACGCTGTACCAGGTGAAAGAAGCGGGGAAGGCCCAGTACCAGTTAACGGTCATCGGCTAGCAAGCTTCTACCCTGCTTTCTGCAGCAGGGGGCCGTCGCAGCGGACGATGCGGCGCGTGCCTGCGGTGGCCAAAAGGCGCTCCAGCTCCTCCACCGAGCGCGGGAAGTGGCAGCGGTCGAGGTCGCACTGGTCGAAAAACCGGCGTTCGACCATCGACTGCAGGAACAAGCGAAGCGGGTCGTAGAACCCGTCGATGTTCAGCAGGAAGCACTCGTGGGGGCCCATATCGAGGCGCACGCGGGTAAAGATTTCCGAGATCTCCTCCAAGGTGCCCACGCCGCCCGGCAGCGCTACGAATGCATCGCCCAGCTCGATCATCTTCGATTTGCGCTCGCCCATGGTCTCCACGACGATGAGCTCGGTCAGGTCGTGCTGGGCCACGCCGGCCTCAATGAAGAACTCCGGCTCTACGCCGATGACCGGCGCGCCGCCCTCGATGGCAGCACGGGAGACGGCGCCCATGAGTCCGACGGAGCTGCCGCCGTAAACGAGGGTGTGGCCGGCGCGGGCGATCCAGGCGCCCAAGTCGTGGGCGGCCTCTTCGAAATGCGGGTTGTCGCCGAAGTTCGACCCGCAGTACACGGTGATGTTCATGGTTCTCTCCTCTGCGGTGGGTTTGATCTGTTCGGAGAAAGTCCTCAGCATAGCACCACTATCGTTCGGGAGCAAATGAGTCGAGGGGAAGGCGCTCCTTACGAGCCGCTATCGCTTCACTTACCTTGTTGTCACCTTTGCTGCACTGCTTGCGCGCGTCCGTTATGCTGGCTTTGCAAGAGGAGAAGCGCGGAGGCGAGCGAGGAAACCGGCATGAACGCAGTCAAGCATTTTTTGGGAAGCTATAGCGATAACTTCGCTGCGGCATTGGTGCTGTGGCCGGTGCTTTCGTTCATGTTCACGCTGCCGATTCTGGCCTACCTCTATCATCGTGACGGGCGGCTGCGCTTCGGCACGTTTGTGGGAGCCTACCTCACGGTGCTCTACGTCTGCGGCCTCGGCTGCTTCACGCTGTACCCGTTGCCCCAAGGAGACGCGGGTCTCGGCATCACCTACGGCGTCGCCCCCAACTTCAACCCGATGAACTTCATGAACGATATCGCGAAGGACGGCCTGAAAGCGGTGTTCCAGCTGGCCTTCAACGTAGTGTTCTTCATGCCGCTGGGCTTTATCGCCGGGCGGCTTTTGCGCCTGCGCTTCCTTCCGTCGGTGCTGCTGGGCCTGGCGGCATCCCTGCTCATCGAGGTGTCCCAGCTCACGGGCCTGTTCGGCATCTACCCCTACGCCTACCGCTGCTGCGATGTGGACGACGTGATCACCAACACCCTGGGTGCTGCCCTCGGCTGGGTGTGCGCATGGCTGCTCGGCCGCGTAGTACCTCCAGGGCAGTTGGCCGATGCAGAGCCGACGGAGCATCCCGGCTTCGTGCGTCGCTGCGTGGCCCTGTGGATCGACCTCGTCATCGTGTGGCTGGTGGCGGTCGTGCCCTACGGTGCCGTGGCCGTGGGCTTTGAAGTGGCCGGCCAAGCCCCTCCGACGTTCCCTGATATGACGGCGAACCAGATGGCCGCCCTCGTCATCAACGGCTTGGCGATCGTCACGCTCGTCGTGGTGGAAGTGGTCATCCCCTGGTTCCACGATGGATCCACCCCGGGCGGCTCGTTCGTGCGCATGACCTTCGAGACCCATCCCCGCACGACGGGCTACCGGGTGGTGTTCTACGCGGCGCGCTCGGCCACCCTGGTGCTCGCCTACCTTTGGGTGCCGTGGATGGTGATCATCTTGCTTGTCTTTTACCTGGTGAAACGGGAAATGCCCTACGACCTCATTCCGTAGGGGAGCGTCTTACGCCGTGTGTCAGCCTTCTTGTGGCGGCTAGGCAGCTAGGCGCTTCGCCAGAAATCCTGGATGAGGGCCTGGCGGTTCTCGCATTCCGTTTTCTGCAGAAGGCGGTGCACGTATACCTTCACGGTGCTCGGCGCGATAGTGAGCGTCGAGGCGATGTTCTGGTTGTCCTTCCCCTGCAGAATGAGGCGCAGGACCTCGCTCTTCACGGCCGACTTCTGGGGCAACGTGTACGACAACGCCGTGGCCGCGGGGCAGTACGGACCCGACGCGGCGCCTCTCGGGGGCGTCGGCACCCAGATCTTCAACTGCATGATCATCATGATGTGGTGCTTCGTCGGCATCGAGGGCGCCTCGGTCGTGTCCTCCCGCGCCGCCCGCAAGACCGATGTGGGCAAAGCCACGCTCATCGGCTTTATCTGCCTGATGCTCATCTACGTAGGTGCTTCCGTGCTGCCCTACGGCTACATGTCCTCCGCCGAGGTGGCCGCGCTCGACTATCCCGCGCTCGTCTACGTGTTCTCGTCCATGGCTCCTGGCTGGGGCGGCCCGTTCATCTCCATCGCTATTATCATCTCCATCCTGGGCTCCTGGCTGTCTTTCACCATCCTGCCCGCCGAGACGACTTCCGAAATGGCCGACTACAAGCTGCTGCCGGCCTCGTGGGGCAAGCTGAACAGCCACAACGCTCCTTCCATGAGTCTGCTTATCGTGGGCGCGTGCACCCAGGCCTTCCTCATCATCCTGCTGTTCTCGGCCGATGCCTACGATTTCGCGTTCTCCATGTGCACCGTGGCCATCGTCATTACCTGGGCCTTCGCTGCTGCCTATCAGGCTAAGTGGGGCGTGCAGAACAAGAACGGCGTCCAGGCCGCCATCGGTTTCGTGGCCGTGGCCTTCCAGGTGATTGGCGTGCTGTTCAACGGCTGGTCCTTCCTGCTGCTGACCTGCGTGGGCTACATCCCCGGCTTCTTCATCTACGTGAAAGCCCGCAAGGACTACGGCAACGCCATCACCATGGGCGAGAAGGTGTGCATGGGCGTCATCTCCGCTCTCGGCGTCCTGTCCCTGGTGCTGCTCGCCATGGGCGTCATCAGCATCTAGTCGATAAAGGAGCAAGTTCCATGGACATCAAGACTATCGGTGTTGAAGACTGGCTGAACGTGTGGGAGAAGAGCGCGACCTACGACATCGCGCAGTCCACGATCGCCTCTATGACGATGGGGGAGATCCTGCAGCTGGACGGCCAGGCGGGCGCCACCTTCTATGACCGCCTGAACCAGGAGAAGATGAACTACGGCTGGATCGAGGGCTCGCCGGAGTTCAAGGCCGAGGTGGCCAAGCTCTATCGCACCGAGATCGACCCGGATTGCATCCTGCAGACCAACGGCACCACAGGCGCGAATTTGATGGCGCTCATGCAGCTGGTAGAGCCGGGCGACCACGTGATTGCGGAGTACCCCACCTACCAGCCGCTTTACGAGATTCCTCGCACCCTGGGCGCCGAGGTGGAGTATTGGCACCTGCGCGAGGAGAACGGCTGGAACCCTTCCATCGACGAGCTGAAGGAACTGGTGCGCCCCGATACGAAGCTCATCTGTATCAACAACGCCTCGAACCCGCTCGGCGCGGTGCTCGATCGCGAGACGCTGGAGCAGATCGTGGAAATCGCCCAGTCGGTGGGTGCCTACGTGCTCTCCGACGAGGTGTACCTGCCGCTGGAGAACACGGAGAACTTCTGGTCCATGGCCGACTTGTACGATCGCGCTGTCGTGACCAATTCCATCTCGAAGACCTACTCCGTGCCCGGTGCCCGCATCGGTTGGACGGTGTCGAACCGCGAGCTGGCCGACAAGTTCCGCGTGTACCGCGACTACACGATGATCTGCTGCGGCGAGTTCAACGACGCGCTGGCCACCTACATTCTGCAGAATCGCGAGGCCGTGCTCGAGCGCAACCGCGAGATCGTGTTCCGTAATATGGCCATCGCCCAGGAGTGGATCGACAGCGAGCCGCGTGTGACCTGGCAGGCGCCCAAGGGCGTGTCAGTGGCCTACATCCAGTGGGATATTCCCATGGACGACGAGGAGTTCTGCATCAAGCTGCTGAAGGAAGAGGGCGTGCTGCTCGTGCCCGGCAACCGCTTCGAGCTCCCCGGCGGCGCGCGTCTGGGCTACTGCGCGCCCGAACCGGTGCTGCGCGAGGGCCTCGCGCGTCTCGGCCGAGCCCTGCGTCAGTTCGACTAGCCACCTTTGTGCTCGCCGTGGCTGGTCGGGTCGATGCGGCCAGTGCGCGATGGTCGCCATTTCACTTCCTCCGAAACGTCTGCCTTAACCTTCGTTTCCGGAGCTGACGATTTGGGCCGCCCCTCCTATCTCGGGGCGGTCCTTTGGGCAAAATAGGGCACTTCTCGTAGTCTTTCGAGCGAAAAGCCGAGAAATGCGCAGATGTCACCTGGGGAGACGCTCGGGAAGCGACGAGAAGACCCGCGAGAAATTACGAGAAGTGCCCGGTTTTGCCCATTTCAGCGAAAGAGGGGGCTCTTAACATGAGAGCGCCGGGCGGTTTGCGGGGCGCTCGGCCCCTTTGCGGGCGCGAAACCCGGCGGCAACGGAAGCCGTGCCATAATGGGCGGCGACCGATTCCCGCGAAGATTCGAGGTTTCCGTGAGCGATCCCAAGACCGTGCCCACCATGGGCGCCCCCGATGCGTCCGATGCCGTCTACGATGCCCGTACATTGGGTGCGCCGAAGATGACCGTCTTCGGCATCCAGCACATGTTCGCCATGTTCGGCGCCACCATCTTGGTGCCGACGCTTACCGGGCTCTCGGTTTCGGCCACGTTGCTGTTCGCGGGCTTGGGCACGCTGCTGTTCCATTTCCTTGCGAAGGGGAAAGTGCCGGCGTTCCTCGGATCGTCGTTTGCGTTCATTGCGGGGTACGCGGCCATCGCGCCCAACGGGGAAGCGCATCTGCTACCCTACGCTTGTCTGGGCGTGGCTTGCGCGGGGCTTCTGTACTTGGTGGTGTCGGCGCTGTTCAAGGCGTTCGGTCCGCAGCGCATCATGCGGTTCTTTCCGCCGGTGGTCACGGGCCCCATCGTCATCTGCATCGGGCTTATTCTGGCAAGCTCGGCCATTGCCAACTGCGAGACGAACTGGCCTATCGCGCTCGTGGCTATCATCATTATCGTCATTAGCAACATCTGGGGCCGCGGCATGATCCGCATCATTCCCATCCTTCTCGGTGTTGTGGGCTCCTATCTGGCCGCGGCCATCGGGGGCATCGTCGATTTTACGCCGGTGGTCGAGGCGCCTTGGATCGGTTTGCCGGTGCTGTGGGACAACACGGTGTTCGCGCTGTTCGGCCCCAGCTTCGACGCGGGGCTTGCCATCACGGCCATCATCACCATCATGCCCTTGGCCTTCGCCACCATCATCGAGCACATCGGCGACATGTCGGCCATCAGCTCTACCTGCAATCGCAATTTCATCGCCGAGCCGGGGCTGCACCGCACGCTGCTCGGCGACGGCCTGGCCACCATCGTGGCGTCGCTGTTCGGCGCGCCGGCCAACACCACCTACGGCGAGAACACCGGCGTGCTCGCCCTCACCCGTGTCTTCGACCCGCGCGTGGTGCGCATCGCCGCTGGGTTCGCCATCTTGCTGTCGTTCTGCCCGAAGTTCGCGGCGGTCATCTCCTGCATGCCGGCGTGCGTGATCGGCGGCGTGTCGCTGGTGCTGTACGGCATGATCTCGGCGGTGGGCATCCGCAACCTCGTGGAGAACCACGTGGACTTCATGCTGAGCCGCAACGTGCTGATCACGGCGCTCATCTTGGTGCTCTCGCTCGGCATCGCCTACAGCGCGGCCGGGGCCGTCACCTTCGAAGTGGGCGGCGTGACGGTGGCGCTCTCGGGTTTGGCCGTGGGTTCGGTGGTGGGCATCGTGCTGAACATCATCCTGCCGGGCAAGGCCGACTTCGACGCCTGGGATGGAGGCCTCGCCGCCGAGGCCGAAGCCGACGACGTGCCGCTGCCCCTGGAAGCGGAAGTGACCAACCTGCCCATTCGGGAGCAGAGGAGAGGATAGGGAAGATCAGGGCGGTCAATCGGCTGCCCGGTCGATCTGCTGTCCGCTCAATCGGCTGCCCGGTCGATCTGCATCCTACTTTCGGGCGAAAAATTCGAGTTGTTAGAGCTTTGCTTCACGTATTTCTGCGGAGGTTGGGGCTTCGAAGAGGTTTTCCCTGCATAGGCGTAGCGCCATGGCTGCGATTTGCGATTTTTGCGACGCTCTTTTCTGCTGCAAAGTCTAACAACTCAAAATTCTGAGCTAAAAATGTCGCTGATATTGCCTGGGAGTGTCCGAAAATCGCTTTCGCTTTTTCTTATTCGTGCGCGGGGAGCCACTTCTGAAGGACGACGGCCTCGTTCTCTTTTTCGTCGCGGGCGGCGTATATCAGGGTGACACGCGGGTATTTGGCCATTTCGGGGCTGGACAGCTTCTTCGCGAACTTTAGCGCCTCGGGGTTCGCGTCCAGCTCCGCCACATACTTTTCTTGGAAAGTGGCCCAATGGGATGGGTCGTGGCCGAAGGCCTTCCGCAATTCGGTTGAGGGCGCAAGGAACTTCGCCCATTCATCGTAGTGCACCCGGGCCTTGGTGAGGCCGCGGGGCCACAGCCGGTCGACGAGCACCCGGTACCCGTCGCTTTCTTCGTAAGGTTCGTACACGCGCTTGATGGCTATCTTCATGAGAACGCCTCCTTGGGGCATGGTAGATAATGAGCAGGACACAGTAAGCTCACCTGCGATTATCGTGCGCCATGCCCATCGTCGGCACCTGGCGCGTCTCCTGTAAGCAAAGCGCCCCTGCCTCGTTACGAAGCAGGGGCGCTTCCCGAGGGTTGATTCGACTTTGCCTGTAGTGCGCGCGAGTCGCAGGGTGCCAATCTGGCAAGTTTTCGGCGTTGTTCGACGTATTTCGCACCCCGGAGGTTCAAGTAGCTGCGAGGTCTTCCTCCAGGTATGTTTCCGACCTGGGAAAACGTAGTGCAGGCCATAATGCGTATCCCTTGCTGCGTCCCCTGATGTCGAAAACCGCCGAAAACTTGCCAGATTTGCCGATTGTTTTTGCGCGGATGCCCTGCGAACGTCTCCTGAGGCATCCGAATGAGGGTGTCTGACGCTGCGGATGTCGATTCGTGGCTGAAGGTGGCGCGAGGTGAGTGGCGGCTCGCGGTACAATGGCGTCGTTCAATGGGAAAAGGAGGAACGCCATGACCGTGCTGTTCGTGAATGCCTGCCTGCGCGGAGACGAGTCGCGCACGCTTACGCTGTGCCGCGAGTATCTGGAAGGTATCGAGGACGTGAAGGAAGTGAACCTGTCCGAGATGCGCCTCGAGCCCTACTACGGCGACTCGGCGGCCTATCGCGCCCAGTTGGAGGCCAAGGGCCTGTTCGACGACCCCATGTTCGACATTGGCAAGGACTTCGCCGAGGCGGATGAGATCGTCATCGGCGCTCCCTACTGGGATCTGTCGTTCCCGGCAGCGCTGAAGATATACATCGAGCACGCGGCCGTTATGGGCATGACCTTCCACTACACGGAGGAGGGACGCTGCGAGGGGTTGTGCCGCGCCAAGCACCTCACCTACATCACCACGGGCGGCGGTCAGGTGAGCGCCATGAACTACGGCTACGAGTACCTCTGCGGCATCGCCAGCATGTTCGGCATTCCCGAGACGCGCTTCGCCGCCGCCGAAAACTTGGACGTGGTGGGCGCCGATATCGAGGCGAACCTGAATGAGGCTCGCAAGGTGCTCAGCCGTCTGAAGGCGACGCGGTAGGGAAGAGACGCTATCGCGCGATGCGAGTGAGCAGATCCACCTTGCTGCGGACAGCGTCGACGATAGTGGCCACGCGTCGCTCGGGAATATTGGGATTCTGGGAGAGGATCGCGCCCACTTCCTCGGGGTAGCCGTCCAGCATGACCGGGTCGAACCAGTCGAAATAGCCGTCGAACAGGCGCAGCTGGTCGACCGGCTTCATGCCGTTCATTTTGAAGGGCTTGGCCATATACAGGAAATCGCCGGGCACTTCCAGGAACTCCGCGTCGGACCACAAGCACGATCCGGAGTCGAACACCGGCGCGATGCCCGTCACCTCAAGCGTCTCCACGTTGCGGATGATGCCGAAGTTGCGGTAGTGACGGTCGCGGTTGGCCAGCACGAAGTCGCCGGCGAACATCTTGGCCAGCGAGGTCATGGTGGCGTCGGCGTCAAGCCCCAGATCCTCCAGGTGCTTCACGTAGAAGCGCAGATCGGACAAGTTGTTCGGCTGTTTCACGTTGCGGATGACGTCCCAGGCGGCCACCAGTTCCTCGTCGGGCCCCAGCAGGTTCGGGCAGGCAGAGTACACCCGGCGTCCGTCCTCGAACAGCGTATAGGGAGTGAACTCGCCGGGTTCCATCAACCGACGGTGCAACGCCGTAGCGGCCACCTCGTTGTAGGGCTCCTGATTCACGAAGCCCACTCCTGACTTCAGCAGCACGCGCTCGCCGTTTACGATCTTCCACTTCTTCAGAAGGTCGCCTCCCAAGGTGCTGTTGGGGGAGGACAGGCTTACCGTGCGGTAGTCCGGCGCATCGGGGGAAGACCCCGCTAAGTCCTGGCCCAAGGTGAGAAATCCCAGGTCATCAGAGAAGTCGTTGTCGAAGAAGTTGACGGCGTCCCACGAGGCGGGATCGTCCTCGTCGTTCAGCCAGTAGCGGTCGGAAAGCGACAGCCCGAAGCTCTTCTCGGCGAGCACCAGCGTGCTTTCCAGCTGCAGGTTCTCCAGAAGACGTTTGACATGCGCACGGGAAGCAGGGATGGCGCGGTGGCGCCACCAGTAGTTCAACTCGGCCTTGGAAATGTCGCCCCGGCGATCGACGAACCCGAACGGCGCCGCCTCGGGGGCGAACACCTCGCGGATGCGCACGGCCTTGTGGTCACCCAGGTCGTAGTCGAACGACAACACGGGCGTGTTTTTGTTCATGAGCACGTAATGGGCAAGGGTCACGAGGTTCACCGCCTTTCGGAGCATGGGGCGCCGCGACTTGGGACGCGGGACGTTGGGGCTGAGGGTTCGGCGTTGAGCCCATTATACGGGAAACCGTCGACCTATGCCGACCTACGCCGCTGCGGGTTCGATGGGGCGCGACCGTCCCACGCCGCTACGGATCCAATGGGGCACGCCGTCCTACGCAGCCGCAGGCTCAATAGACCGGTAGCAGCGGCGGCGCACGATGAAATAGGAGACGAGCATGGCCACGATCATGAACGACCAGGTGACCGGATAAATCACCATAAGGGTGTCCCAGGTGCCCGAAAGCGGGAACACCCAGGTCACCAGCGCCACGCGCAGCACGCAGGAACCGAGGATGGTGATGACCGCCGGCAGGGTGGACCAGCCCATGCCCCGCATGGCGCCGGCGGGCACTTCGTAGAAGGTGGTCAGGCAGTCAGGCAGCTCCACGAACCACAGTCGCACGAGACCGAAGCTGAGGGCGGCCGCGTCTGTGGTGAACAGCCCTAGCGCCCGGGTGCCCAACGCCGTGAACGTCACGCCCAAAATAAGCGACGAGGTGAACCCGAACAGTACGCACCAGCGGAAGATGGCCCGGCAGCGGTCGGCGTTCTTCGCGGCGAAGTTCTGGCCGGTAAAGGTGACGGCGGTCTGACCGAAGGCGTTCACAAAGAAGTAGGTGTAGTACTCGAAGTTCAACGTGGCCGCCGAGCCCGCGATGGCCGCCGAGCCGAAGCCGTTAATGGTCGCCTGAACGACGGTGTTGGAAAGCGAGAACACGGCGCCCTGAATGCCGGCGGGAATGCCGATGCGCAGGATGCCGGCCAGCTCGGGGCCGCAGATGCGCAGCTCGCGCAGGTGCAGGCGGAAGGGGCCTTCCTCGCGCATAAGGAACGCCACCACGATGACGGCGCTCAGGGCAGCGGCGATGACGGTGGCGATGCCGATGCCGGCGGTGCCCCAGCCGAACAGGCGCACGAAGGCGAGGTCGAGGACGAAGTTCACCACGACGGCGGCAGCGAGGGCGTACAGCGGCCGTTTCGCATCGCCGTGGGCCCGCAGTAGCGCCGACCCGAAGTTGTAGATGGTGAGAAACGGGATGGCGCAGAAGTAAAGCCGCACATAGGTGAGCGCGTCGGCGAGGGAGTCTTCGGGCATGCCGATGGCATCTAGCACCCAGGGGGCCAGGGCGAGCCCCGCCCCGCCCAGGACCACCCCGGCGATGAGTGAGAGCGCCATGGCCGTGTGGACGCTCTTCTTGATGCTGTGGAACTCGCCGGCACCCACATGCATGGCCACCACCACGTTGGCGCCGATGGAGAGCCCCACGAACAGGTTCACGAACATAGCCGTCACCGGGTTCACGCCGCCGATGCCCGCGAGCGAGAAGCTGCTGACGAACTGTCCGGCAATGGAGGCATCCGCCGAGTTCAGCAACTGCTGGAGGATGCTGCTCAGCGCCAGGGGAATGGCGAACCGCAGAATCTTGCCCGGCAAGGGGCCGTTGAGCATATCGATGCCGTTGTCGCGCTTATCGCGTCGATTTCGCTTAGGGCGGGTGGCCGGGCTGTTTGACTTGTCGAGCTCGTCGCGCCCATCGGGCCGACGCGCGTCCCTCTCATCCGATATGTCTCGCTGCAAAGATTCCATAACGAGCGAATCATAACGCGGCCGCCACGGCCGCGCCCCACGATTATGCCATCGGCGTGCGAGACGGCTGCAATGGGATTGTGACCGTTGAGCTGCTCGTTGCGAGGAGGATGCGGTTTGGTGTTACAGAGAAATATCGAAGGGCTTTCTCCCGCTAGTTTCTCTCGTAGCGGACGGAGCGGCCTTCGCCGACCTTAGTTACGAGTCCTTTCTCAACCAATGCATTCAGAGTTCTGATAGCCTTGCTTTTCGATAGCTGCGTCTTTTCGCTTATCTGGGATCGTGTGAGAGCAGAGCCCTTGGCGAGCACGGCAAGTATGGCTTCCTCGTCGAGTGTTACGTTCTCAAGCACTGTCACGGGAAGCATCACCGTAATCGAGCTATCGCGCAGAGCGAAAGAGGGCGATACTGTTTCATGGGCGTATTCGTCCAGGATGCGCGGGATGCCCGTACCGAACCGTTCTATATGTCCCAGTCGAAAGAAAACGTTCGCAAGGATTGGGTTGCGAGCCACTGAAGGGCCTCCTGCGAGGTAGAGCTCCTCTGTGATTCCGGCAGGCAGTCCTCCTGGCGAGGTTATTTCAATGCGATCGGCAAACATGCCCACTTTTATGTTGGCGCGAACGTCCCAGCAACGGTGGACAAGCGCATTGGCGATAGCCTCCCGAAAAGCCTCCCGCGGTACGAGCGTCTTCGCTATGCGCTCGAATCCGACGATTTCTTCGTAGGCGTAGTAGGTGTCGAACACTTCTAGCGTGCGTTGCATCTGCTCAAGAACCGACATGTGCTCGAACGTGTGCCGGGCGTTGATGATGTTGATGCTCTCGCCGAAGCGCGCAATATCAATGCCAGGGAAATGATTGCTATCGGCGAGAAGGGCGGCCGCGTTGCAGTATTCGCCGGAAGGTGTCATAAGCTCAAGCGAAATAAGGGAATTTTGATCGAGGGGTTTGAGCCCCAGTTTGGAGGCGAGCTCCTTCTCGAGATGGCCAAATGCGAGGTCCTGCTCTTTTGCGACGAGGGCGTCGAAGCTGACATGCTCACCCGTCAAGACGAGCCTGCCGTACTCAAGGCGGCTCACTTCGACGGTTGAGGTGTCGGCTCTACGATAGGCGCGTCCAGAGAAAAGATAGGGTTTGTCGGGGCCTTCATGCACCGTTAGTGTGACTGTTCTTGTGTCCTCTTCGATGGACAGCTCGAAACGAGGCACTGGATCGATCGAGTCGTTAATCGCATGTTCGACGCGAAGGCAGGTGTCTTGCGGATCGGTCAATCCGACGGGCGTGCCGTCGTCTGCGATGCCGAAAATGATCTTCCCCGTGCCGTAGTTGGCATAGGCGCTGACGGTCTTCAGGTAGCTTTTCGACAGCTGCTGCTTAAACTCGAGAGTGGTTGTTTCGCGCATAGTGTCCGCCTTTTCGTCGCATCGTTGCAGACATTATGCAACGAAAACAATTTTCGTTTCAAGTGATTGCAACGAAAACAGGCAATTTGTGCCTATCGTCGCAGGGCGCGGGGCGTTTCGATGTCGTGATAAAAGGCGCCAGTCTTCCTCCTATAATCCGAAATGTCGTAAGAAACTGGGAGTTTATTGCGACATTTTCAAAAGAGTTACGCGCCACCTGCCTGAGTAACTTATCAGTTTTATGTCTAGCGCATTCAGTTAGCGCTTAGCTCGCAAGTCCGTTTTCCTTTCTGCAAGCCTCCATGCACTCGAGAACGATGGCTGCACCTTCACGAACCCAATCGCTGGCGTCAGCTGAATACGTGAGAGAGGTGGGCATGCCGAAGGGCTTTCCGTCGAGCTCTTCGAAGAGCACCACGTCGGCGCGGTCGGCGAACCAGTGGCGATTTTCCGATAGCCCGCAGATGTGGAGGCCGTCGCCGTAGGTGGCGAAGGCCAGGCCGCTCATGCCGTTGATGGGCTGAAGGCTGAAGCGCAGATTCAGATTGTCGCCCAACATGCGCTCGTAAAGATAGCGGATGCGGTCGTAATTGTGGGCATCGTTGATGATGATGGATGCGCCGCGAAGGTCATTGCGAGAAAGCGCGGACTTGTTTGCCAGGGGATTCGACGCCATCATGCTGATACTCATGCGGAAGGCCAAACACGTTTTTGTTACCAGATCGAGAGCGCTCGCCTCCTTTACGAGTGAGGCGAAAGGCGTGTAGTCGTAATCGAGCACGATGTCGGCCGAGCCATTGACGATGGGCTGGAAGATGGGATCTCGGTAATCGTGCTCGACGAAAGCAAAGGGCATGGGCAGCCACTCTTTAAGTTGGGTCGCAAAAAGCGGAGTTGGATATTGAACAGCGATGCGAAGAGTGGCATCAGGATCGCCCATCTCTCGGCACCGTGCCAGCGTCTCGTCGAGTCCATCCAGCAGCGTTCGGGCTCCGTCGAGAAAAACGGCCCCTTTGTCGGTGAGTCGGTTGCCAGCTTTCCGGTCGATGAGCGAAAAGCCCACGTCGCTCTCGAGCGCAGCAATATGGGTGCTTAGCGTTGATTGGGCGATGAACAGCTCTTTGGCGGCATCGGTGAAGCTTAAGTAGCGAGAGAAAACGGCGAACTCCCGCAAATACTCGGTTTTCATAGCGGATCTCCTCCCTTGCTTTTTTGCATTATCGCATGTTGCGCAAAACAAGAGCACGACGTCCGAGACGGCGATATCGGATTTCACGAACAGCCATCATGAAACGTGATAGAGGATCGCGCATTTGCATTTAGCTATCGCCCTGGCACCAGCGCACTATGGGGTCGTGCCGAAGGGCAACTAATGTAAGGAAAGGGGACAATCATGAATTTGAACGAAGGACTCAATCGTCGCAGCTTTTTGAAGGGCGCGGCTCTCATGGGTGGAGCCGCCGCTTTTGCCGGCATGGCTGGCTGCGCGCCCCAAACGTCCGCCTCTCAGGAACTGAGCTCCACGAGCGATTCGGCGTGGGACAAAGAAGTGGACGTTGTGATCGCCGGCGCCGGCGGCGGTGGCCTGGCTGCGGCCGTTGAGGCCTCTGCGGCGGGCAAGGAAGTTGTCGTGTGCGAAGTGATGAGCAGCGCCACCATGTCCAATTCAGCCCTGTGTGCCGGAATGATTCAGGGTGCTTGCACGAATCTGCAGAAAGAGGCCGGCATCGATGATTCGGTCGAGGAGTTCGACAAGTACCTGACGGCTGTGGCCGAGGGCTTCGAGAATCCCGAGCTGCGCCGTCTGTACGCCGAGAAGTCCGGCGAGACCATCGATTGGCTAGCCGAGCAGGGCGCGGCTCTTTCCACTGAGCGCCTGTCGACCCAGGGCACCATGGTGGACTACTACACCGATGTGACGCCCGCCGTGGCCCGCATGCACCAGAACGCCGATGGCATCGGCGCCGGTTTCACCGAGCCGCTGCGCAAGAAGGCCGAAGAGCAAGGTGCGGAGTTCATGTTCGACACCCAGGTCACGCGTCTGCTGACTAATACCGATGGCGAGGTGGAAGGTGTCATCGTGGCAGATGGCGGCAAGGAGCAGCGCATCAAGGCGCGTCTGGGCGTCATCTTGAACACTGGTGGGTTCTCGCGCAACGCTGACATGGTGCGCAGCTTTATGTCGCCCGCAATGCCCGGCATGTTCAACGATCGCCCCATTATGGGCTCTTACGGCTCGCCGTGGCAGCAGGGTGACGGCATCATGATGGCCTGCGCGCTCGGTGCCAAGCTGGTGAACCCGTGGTGCGCCTACAACGTAGCGCCGGGTTTGGAGCGCAAGGTCGAGGACAACTCTGCGGGCTACATCTCCATTCCGGGCCTGTTCGTCTCCACCGACGGCCAGCGTCATGTGTTGGAGACCGGCCGCCCCACTGAAAACGTCGTGGGGGATGTCTGGAAGCAGCCGAACGGCTACGTGTGGAACATCTGGGACCAGGGTATTGCCGATGCGACCGCTGAGTATGGCGGACCGGTTCTATATTGCAGCGATGGGTTCGAGGAGGAGATCTCTGGTGGCTACGTCGTCAAGGCCGACACCGTGGAGGAGCTGGCCACTGCGCTCGATTTGGATGCGGACACGCTTGCGAAGACCATCGCTGTTTTCAACGACGGCGCAGCGAGTGGCGCCGACGCGCTGGGTCGCCAGGGAGCGATACCGCTGATGCAGCCGCCCTTCTTCGCCGGTCGCGTGATCGCTGTCTCGCCCGATACGGCTGGCGGTGTGGACGTGAACACCAACACCCAGGTGCTCAATGTGTTCGGCGAGGTGATTCCGCGGCTCTATGCCGTGGGCAACATGGTTGGTGGCTTCAAGGGCAAGGTGAACGCCGGCTGCGGCCAGGCGCTCGGCTGGACCTACACCTCCGGTCGCATCGCCGGCCAGCACGTGGTGACGCTGGAGCCACTTGCGTAACTATTTCGATGTCGCCTGCCGAGTCCTCCCCTCCCGCTCGGCGGCGCGATCCAATGAGGCGAGGGCGGCCCCGGCTGGCGGGCGCCCTTGCCGGTATGGCTAAGGCGGGAGTTGGCGGATTGTCGGAACGCAAGCGAAAGACAGAGGAGTGTCATGATGGAGAATTCGACGAACGAACGGCAGGATAATCGCGAAATGGATCGACGCACCGTGGTGCTGAAGGGAGCCGCAGTTGCCGCCGGTGCTTTGTGCGGCGCGAGCGCCTTGGGCCTTGCGGGCTGTTCGACGCCAATGGCCGATACGGGGGAGCAAACTTCCATGGATGAGCTGATGAAAAAGATGCAGGAGCTCGAGGATCGGCTTTGGGTTGCCGAGGCCAAGGAAGAGATTCGCTACAAGTTGTGCATGTACGCTCGTGGCGACGATCGGCAGGATGCCGCCATTAGCAAGCCTGTCTATGCCGAGGACAGCTACGTTGATTTCGGTACGAGCCCGGAATTCGGCGAAGTGTTCAAGGGCTCGGGCCAGGAGTGGGCCGAATATTGCGCGAACACGATCGATAAGGGTATTACGGCTAATGGCGGTTACTACGCGCACCAGATGTACAACATCGCTATTACCGTGAATGGCACGAAAGCTGGTTCCGAGACCTACGCGAACGCACCGGTGATGAGTCCCAACGAGGACGGCACTTGGCACGTGCTCCAGACGGTGGCCCGCTACTGCGACAAATGGGAGTATCGCGGTGGGGAATGGGTCATCGTCGAGCGTATCGTCACTAACGATTTCGGTTGGCACCTGACGTCGGAGAAGCTGCAAATTCCCTACGGCTGCGCCTTCGACGAGACCGATCCGTCCTACGGCGCTCTCGCCTACGGTGCTTAAAAAGTCGTAGCGCGCATACTGTTTAGGATGTTAAGCTTTAGCGAGCTGGCATCGATGGAAGGTCCGTCCTCATGCGGGCCTTCCATCGTATTGGATTGCTGCGGAGGGAGGCTCGTCGGGCTGCGTTGGCCGATCGGAGCCGCACGGCACGAGGAGGGGCTGTGGACATTCAGCAGATCAAGTACTTTTCTCGAGTTTATGAGATGCGCAGCTTCACGCAGGCGGCCGACTCGCTGTTCATTTCGCGGCAGGCATTGCGCAAGTCGGTGGCGCGGTTGGCACAGGAGATGGGGGAGCCGCTGTTCGAGAACCGGGGTAACGTGCTCTTCCCCACGTCGGCGGCCGATCTGCTGTTCAGCGCCTCGCGTCCGGTGTTGAGTGCGTTCGCGCAAATGGAGGCCGAGTTGAACCTCGGCAAGCTAAAGAGCCAAGGGATCGTGCGTTTTGGGCAATCGGTGGAGGCAAGCGACGTTATGACCTCGGGCGAGATGAGACAGGTCATCGACTTTTCCTCGACAAGCGAGCTCGTGACCAAGGGAATGCGCTTCACCGAAGCAAACTGCGTGGAGCTGCGCCAACAAATCCTTGAGGGCGATCTTGATTATGCGAGTCTTATCGCCACCGTGGTGAACGAGTCCCTCTTTGATTACGACACGGCCATTGGGGGACGCATCCACATCGCCGTCCGTACTGATGATCCCCTTGCTGAGAAAAGCTTCATACGCCTCGAGGATTTGGAAGGACGTCCCTTCACCTCTCAAGGAGCTGGATTCGATGTGCACGATCGCCTGGTGGAGGCGACCGAAGAGCGCGGTGTCAAGCTTAACATTGTGTGCACGCGTTCGGGTTTGCACAATCGGCTCGAAATGGTGCAAACCGGGGTGACGCTCACCTATGCCTACCGCGATCTGAGGTTTCCCCGCGTTGCACCAGACGTGGTGTGCATTCCCCTTGAAGAGTCTCCCATGAAATGGTTCTACTGCACCATTGCGAAGAAGGGGCTCGGCGATCCCTATTTGCTGCGGTTTTTCAGCGGCAAAGAAGATTTCGTCCTCTGGAAGGACTGACAGCGGTTCGTCTCCATATCTAAGCGAACTTCTTCGTAAACCAAAAGCTCCCGGCGAACAACTCAAAGATTCTCCCCTTGGGCCTCGTGCGATTTCAGAATGAGGCCATAAGATGCCCGTCAATAACGTCGGCGGGCACACGAGACGAGGAAAGGGGACATCTTGGAGTCTGTTCAGAACACGACGGGAACTCTGACGCGAAGAGGGTTCCTCAAGACCACGGCCACGGCCGCGCTCGTTGCGGGCAGCGCCTCGGCTGCGGGTTTCGCGGCGCTGACGCCCAAGACGGCATCGGCCCAAAGCGACGAGAAGATCTGCACGACCTACTGCAACGCCTGCATGGGGTGCCCGTTGGAGGCAGTAGTGCGCGACGGCTACGTGGTGCTGACGCGCGCCAAGGAGATCGAGGGCGCGCCTATCGACCAGAAGCGCATGTGCGCTCGCGGCGCCTCCATCCCCACGCTCATCGTGCAGGAGAAGCGCATCCAGTACCCCATGAAGCGCGCCGAGGGCACCGAGCGTGGCGCCGGTCAGTGGGAGCGTATCAGCTGGGACGAGGCCATCGACACCATCTGCACGAAGATCAAGGAGTACCAGGCAGAATTCGGCTCGGGCAGCGTGTGCTCCTTCACCTACGGCACTACTGAGCCTCGCAACATGTACAATCTCAACCGTTTGGAGAACGTGGCCCAGTTCTCGCACCAGAACCGAACCACCGACTTCGCGCTCACGCAGGGTACCATGTACACGGCGGGCGGCTTCTACTATCAGGGCGGCGCCGACATGGATCTCGTCTCCCAAATGAGCACCTTTGTCGTGTGGGGCCATAACCCCATCGTGTCCTGGCCTAACGCCTGGCACTACATCGCCGACGCGATTGAGAACAACGATTGCAAGCTCATCGTCGTCGACCCCAACAAGAACACCATCGGACAGAAGGCCGACTTGTTCGTGTCGCTGCAGCCCGGCACCGACGCCGCGCTCGCTCTCGGTTTGGCGAAGATCATCGAGGAAGAGGGCAAGACGGATGATGCCTTCATGCAGCAGAAGTCCTGCGCTCCGTTCCTCGTGAAGGAGTCCGACGGCCGCTTCCTGCGCAAGAGCGACTTGGAAGAGGGCGTTGCGGCCGACGCCGACGACTTCGCCGTATGGGACGAGGCCACGAATGCCATGGGCTACGCCTCCACGGCGCAGAACCCCGTGCTGCGCAAGAAGGGCATCGAGGTCGCCGGCCAGCGCTGCAATACGGCCTACAGTCTGCTCATCGACCGCATCAGCGAGTATCCCATCGAGATGGTGTCCGAGGCGACCACCGTTCCCGAGGAAACCATTCGCACCTTCGCCGACCTGCTTTGCCGCCCTGGCATGGCCGACATCTTCCAAGGCTATGGCATCGACCATTACGGGCACGGTTTCAATACCATTGCGGCAGTGAGTGTTTTGCGTATTATGCGCGGTATGGTGCCTGAGCCCCGTATGAGTTACCCGCTTAATTCCAGCGGCTTCGATGAGACGGAAACCGAGCATCCCGCTATCGTCCAGTCGCTGGGTACCTTTATGTTCAACGACCTGCTCGACACGGGAAAATACACATTCCCGGGCGTGACCGCGCACATGGGCGAGCAGGTGATGGAGCTTCCCGATGTCACGGTAGAGCAACCGCTCAAGATGCTCATCTCTTTCGGTGCGAACATCGTGAACTCAGCTCCCGACCGTAACAAGACCATCGAGGCGTACAAGAAGTTCGATTTCCTTGTGACTGCCAACATCGAGTGGTGCGATACGGCCGACATTTCCGATATCGTGCTGCCGGCGGCCACCATTCAGGAAGTGGGCGGCCCCATTGGCATGAACGGCTGTCTGGTTTGGGCCGATAAGGCCGTCGAGCCGAAGTTCGAGGCCAAGTCCGACTACGACATGGCGAACCTCATCGGCCGTGGGCTCGGCTTGGACGAGTGGTTCCAAGAGGAGTTCGACGAGGGCATGAAGCACGTGGTGAACACGGCCATGAGCGCCGCCATGGGCATCGATGCCGACAAGCTGAAGGAAGCCGGCGTGATGTACGTGGGCGCCGTTCCCATGCCGGCCTACATGACCATGACGGGCAAGCTGCAGTTCTATCAGGAGAACCCTGGTCCCATCGAGAACTACGGCCAGCCCATGGATCCCGCGAGCATCGCGCTGCCCCATTGGGAGCCGCCCATGGAGGCGTGGCCCGTCACAGCCGGTGGCTTCGATGCCAACCCCCTGGCCGAGAAGTACCCGCTCATCGTGACCGCCGGCACCCGTCGCTTCCGCGTGCACTCCTACTACGGCCAGAACCCGCTGCTGCGCGAGATGGAGATCAACGAGCCCTGTGTGCGCATCAATCCCGTGGATGCCGAGGCCCGCGGCATCGAGGACGGCAGCTACGTGCGCCTGTTCAACGACCGCGGCCATGCGGTGGCCAAGGCCACCTTCAGCGCCGGTATTCGTCCGGGCTGTCTGGATATCGACCGCGGCTGGCAGCGCTCCCAGTACCTAAGCGGCTGCAACAACGACCTGACGAGCAAGCAGATTGTGGACTGGACCTGCCCCACCTACGCCTACCACGATTGCCTCGTGGAAATTGAGCCGTGGGACGGAGTGGTGGCGGAGTCTCAGGAATAAGAGGAGGAGGAACCCATGAGATACGGAATGGTCATCGACCTTAAGCGCTGCTCTGGCTGCAAGACCTGCTCGGTCGTGTGCAAAGTGGCCAACAACATCCCCAACGACATTATCTGGAACCGCGTGCTCACCGAGGGCGGCAACGCGCCTGACACGGCTGGTGGCACCTGGGACAATCCCGAGATGCAGCACTGGCCCGTGGCCTGCCAGCACTGCGAGAACCCTGCCTGTACCAAGGTGTGCCCGGTGGGCGCCACGTGGAAGGACGAGCAGACGGGCATTGTGCGCCAGGACTACGACAAGTGCATCGGCTGCCGCATGTGCCTGGCCGCCTGCCCCTACACGGGTGTCCGCTCGTTCAACTGGGAGGAGCCGGCCTACTACGCCGACTTCGCCCTGGGCGACGCCGATGCTGCCAAGCACGAGAAGCACACGGTGGAGAAGTGTATCTTCTGCACCCAGCGCGTGGCCCGCGGCGAGCAGCCGGCCTGCGTGGCCGACTGCATCGGCCGCGCCCGCCACTTCGGCGACCTGGACGACCCGAACTCCGAAGTGTCCAAGCTTTTGGCCAGTCGTGAGTACACGCAGCTGCACGCCGAATTCGGCACCAAGCCCTCTGTCTATTATCTCGTCTAGGAAGGGAGATACGCTATGAACGATGCGAAAGGAAGCGCCGCGTCTCATCGCGGACTGACCGTGGGGATCATCGCTTGCGCGGTGGTGGCTGTCATCGGCGTTGCCCTGTGGATGGTGCAGCTGTCCGGTGGCATGATTCAGACCGGCATGCGCAACCTCGATTCCTGGGGCTTCTACATCACCCTGTTCATGTTCTTCGTGGGCCTGTCCGCCGGCGGCCTCATCATCAGCTCCATCCCCAACGCCTTCGGTATGAAGGGCTTCGGGGACATCTCGCGGGTGGCCATTTGGACGAGCATCTGCTGTACCTGCGTGGCCATCGGCTTTGTGGTGGTTGACTTGGGCGGTCCCTTGCGCCTGTGGGAGCTGTTCGTCTATTCCAACCTCTCATCGCCGCTCATGTGGGACATCATCGTGCTTTCCACCTATCTCATTCTCTCCATCGTGTATCTGTGGGCCTACCGGCGCGAGGATGCGGGGAAGATGTCGCACACCGCCATCCGCGTCATCTCCATCATTGCTCTGGTGGTGGCGGTGGGTGTGCACACGGTGACGGCTTGGATCTTCTCGCTGTCGGCGGCCCACGAGTTCTGGCACACCGCCCTGATGGGCCCGTGGTTCGTGGCCTCAGCGCTGGATTGCGGCACGGCGCTCGTGCTCATCGTGGTCATCGCCCTGCAGAAGGCCGGGCGTCTTACCATCGAACGCTCCTCCATGGTGAACCTGGCGAAGATGCTCGCGGTGTTCACCTGCGTCGATCTGTACTTCTTCGCCTGCGATCTGCTGACGAGCGGTTTCCCCGGCGGCGAGGGCGCCAATGTGGTGGCGATGCTGGTCACCGGCCCCTTGGCGCCGTTCTTCTGGACGCAGATCGCCTGCATGGTGCTGGCCTGCGTCATCCTGTTCGTGCCGCGCCTGCGCACCAAGGGCGGCGTGGTTCTCGCCTCGGCGCTCGTGATCGCCGGTGTGTTCTGCAAGCGCTGCGAGATCTTGGTGGGCGGTTTCCAGATTCCCAACATCGAGTTCGCCGACGTGGCCAACCATATGACCATCACGAACTGGGAGTCCGGCATGTCGCTGTTCGGCTATCAGGGCCTCGTGTACTGGCCGACCCCCTTGGAGTTCGGCGTAGCCCTGGGCGTGGTGGCTCTCGGTGGCTTCCTGCTGCTACTGGGTCTGAAGTACCTCCCCCTGCACCTTAAGGAGAAGACCGCCTAATCGGCTGCTCCGGTACAAGATAGCTCTCTCTTCGAAGAGCCGCAGGCCCCGCAGCTTGCGGCTCTTTTGTTGGGAAGGAAAGGAAGAGGAAAGGGTACGCGGTGAATTTGAGTTCGAAAGAAGCTAAGCGGTCGCGGGGGCAAAGGTCGGCGAGAAAGAGGCTGCTGGCCGCTGCGGTCGTAGGTGCCGTCGTGGTCGGTGCGGTGGGGGTGGGGTTTGCGGTTGCGCCGGATTCGGGGCTGCATCCCCTGACGGCTGACGTTGCTTGTCCGGTAGCGGGTTGCACGAACGGTGCGTGCCACGGATACGACGCCGTTCCCGAGCCCGACGGGCACAGCGAGATGCGCTGCCCCGAGGCTGGCTGCACATCGGTCGAGTGTCATGGGTGGGAGACGCTCGCGAGGCGCTACCACCAGGCCTCCGACATGTCTTTGAATCTGTGGATACTCATGCCCATAGTGCTGGTGCTGGGCCTTTGGGTGGTATCGCGTCGTTTGTCGAAAGGGGAGCGGCATGCGGGCGCCTAAGGTCATTTTCGATATTGTGTTGCTGGCTCTCTATTTGGTGGCGGCGAACCCGGCGTTGACGGGAGTGCCCTTTCACGAATATCTTGGGGCGGGCATCTTCGTGCTCATGGTTGCCCATGTTGTGGCGAGCGGTGAAGGCCTGGGCGGCCGCGGTCGTTGGGCGCAGCGCGTGCTCAACGGGGCGTTGCTGGTCGCGCTCGCGTTCTGCGTCGTATCGGGAGCTATGGTGTCGGGGACGCTGCTGCCTTCTTTGGGCTTCTATGCGACGGGCTACTATTTCTGGGGCCCATTGCATGCCCTATCCGCCAAGGTGCTGCTCGCTGCCCTGCTCGTCCATATTGTCTTGCGCACGCCGGCTGCCGCATCGGTACTCCGTAGAGAGCTGGCGAGAGAAAACGAGAGGTAGGTATGCTGGCGAGCGCTCGCTCCTTCGCTCTCTCGCTCTTCAGCTCCTTAGCCTTCCAACTCCCTCGCAAGGTAGCGACCGGTGAGGCTCATCTGGTTGGCGGCCACTTGGGCCGGAGTGCCCTCGGCGACGATGCGGCCGCCGGTCTCGCCACCGCCGGGCCCCATGTCGATGACGTAGTCGGCGTTGGCGATCATGTCCAGGTCGTGCTCGATGACCACGACGGTGGCGCCGTGCTCGATGAGCTTCTGCAGCACGCCGATGAGCGTTTCCACGTCCAGCGGATGCAGCCCGATGGTGGGCTCGTCGAAGATGAAGAGGGTGTCGTCCTGGCTGCGGCGCATCTCGCTGGCGAGCTTCAGGCGTTGGGCTTCGCCGCCGGAAAGCGCTGGCGTGGCCTCGCCCAAAGTGAGGTAGCCCAAGCCCAAATCGTGCAGGATCTGCAACTTGTCCCACACCTTCTTCAGGTGGGCGAGCGCGGAAAGCGCCTGGTCAACGGTGAGAGTGAGCACCTCGGGAAGCGATAAAGTGTGCACGCTTTCGAAATCGCCGGCGTGAGATCCTTCGACTCGCTTCGCCTGCTCAGGATGACATGATGAGCCTCCGTAGGGGGCGACCTCGGTCGCCCCTTGCCCGGAAGCACGGTGACTCGCAGTTGGGAGGGCGGACCAAGATCCGTCCCTACGAAGAGTCATGTCCGAAGCTGTCTCTGTTTCATGGGCCGCGTTGCGCTCCATTTCGGCGTTGGCGGACAGTTCGACGTCGCCTTCGATGGCCATTTGGATGGCGTAGGCCTCCCGCCCGTAGCGGCTGCCGCGGCAGTCGGGGCAGGGGATGTCCACGTCGGGGAGGAACTGCACGTCCAGGGAGATCTGTCCCGTGCCGTCGCAGGTGGGGCAGCGCAAAGATCCGGTGTTGTAGGAGAACGCCCCGGCTTTCAGCCCCTGCTCCTTGGCGTTCGGCAGGGCGGCGAAGGCGCGGCGCAAATCGTCCAGCACGCCGGAGTAGGTGCCCACGGTGGAGCGCACGTTCACGCCGATGGGCGTGGCATCCACCAGGTCGACCCGCGCGATGCCCGGCGCATCCACGGACAGCACATGCCCTGGCAGTGTCGTGCCGGCCAGTGACGCCTTCAGCCCGGCGACGAGGCTTTCCAGCACGAGTGTCGTCTTGCCCGAGCCGGATACGCCGGTCACGCAGGTCAGACGCCCTTTCGGAATGCGCGCTTCCAACGGATGCACGGTGTGGATGGCGTCGGTCTCCAATGCGATGGCCCCTTCGTCGAAAAGATGCTCGGGCGCGACGGGCGTGCGCACCCGCACCTTCGCCGTTCCCGCCAAAAACGGCCCGATGCGACTGACTGGGCTCGCTTCCACGTTGGCCACCGACCCCTGGGCGATGACGCGGCCGCCGTCGGCGCCCGAACCGGGGCCGATCTCGATGAGGTGATTCGCGTGGCGCAACACGGCCACGTCGTGATCCACCATCACCACGGAGTTGCCGTCGGCCAGAAGGTCGTCCATGACCCCGAGCAGCCCCTCGATGTTCGCCGGGTGCAGCCCGATAGAGGGCTCGTCCAGCACGTAAAGGACGCCGGTGGTGCGGCTGCGCACGGCGCGCGTGAGAGCCACGCGCTGGCGTTCGCCGTTCGAAAGCGTCTCGCTGGCGCGATCGAGGGTGAGGTATCCCAGCCCCAGCTGCTCCAGCCTTTGTATGGGCTCGGTCGTCTCGCTCGTGATGGAGTCGCACATCGGGCGCATTTCCGCCGGCAGCCACGGGGCCACGGTGGGAATCCAGTCGCGCAGCTCGTCCAGCGACAAGGCCGTCACCTGGGCGAGGTTGCGCCCGTCGATGGTGGACGTGCGCGCCTTCTCGGACAGCCGCGTGCCGTGGCAGTCGGGGCACACCGACTCGCACAGGAACTTCGCCACGCGCGCCATGCCCTTCTCGTCCTTCGCCTTTGCCAGCGCGTTTCTCACGGTATTCACGGCGCTGTAGTAGGTGAAGTCCAGCTCGGTGGCATGGTCTTTGTTCTTGGGAACATACAGAATGTGGCGCTTTTCCATGGGGCCGTGCAGTACGATGTCCTTCTCGGCATCGGTCAGATCCTTGTAGGGCACGTCGGTGCGCACGCCCATCTCGCGGGCCACCTGGGGCATGAGCGACCACATGAGGTTGCGCCAGGGGGCCACGGCGCCCTCTTCCAGGGTAAGGTTGGGATCGGCGATGAGCGTGGACTCGTCGATGTCGCGCACAACGCCGGTGCCGCCGCAGGTGGGGCAGGCGCCGCCGCTGTTGAAGGCGAGATCCTCGGCGGAGGGGCCGTAGAATTCCACGCCGCAGGTGGAGCAGGTGATGGGCAGATCGGCCGCCACGTTCAGGGTCGGCGCGTTCACATGCCCGTTGGGACACACGTGGCAGCCGAGGCGCGAGAACATGAGACGCAGGTAGTTCAAAAGCTCCGTGGAGGTGCCGAAGGTGGAATGGACGCCGGGAATGCCGGGCCGCTGGCGCAGGGCGAGGGCGGCAGGCACGTGCAGCACCTCGTCCACGGTAGCGCGTCCGGCCTGGGAAATGCGCCGGCGCGTGTAGGTGGAAAGCGCCTCCAGGTAGCGGCGGCTGCCCTCGGCGTATAGAACGCCCAGCGCAAGCGAGCTTTTGCCCGAGCCGGAGACGCCCGCAATGCCCACGAGCTGCCGCAGCGGCACGTCCAGCGAGAGGTTCTTCAAGTTGTGCACCCGCGCCCCGCGCACCTCAATGGCGGTAGGCTCGGTGAAGGCAAGAGGCGTGGCGGTTTCGATGTGTTCCATGGAGGCTCGATTCTCGCGCGATATGCAAAGCGCCCCGCGGCGGGGCGGGGCGCTTTCGAATTCTGGAGCCAACGAGCGGATTCGAACCGCTGACCTACGCATTACGAGTGCGTTGCTCTACCAGCTGAGCCACGTTGGCGAGAGTGCTTCTTGCGAAGCGGCTGTTTAGTATAGCGAACTGGGCGATGCTGCGCAAGCATTTGGAGCTGCGAATTCCTCTTTCGCGCACAACGGTGAAGGTGAATTGTGCCGAATTGTGCCGAATTGTGCCGCCTTCGGGAGTGGCGGCCTTCAATGGCCCTTCGGCACTTCAACATTTCGGCTGAATCTGGAAAGGCCGTGGGTTGAGGCGGGGGAGGGCGCTCCAACGCTATACTGGTCGCCATCGAAAAAACGGGGAGTGTGGCTTGAAACTCGCGGTGTGGTAGCACAGTCAAGCCGCTTAGGGTGACCTTGAGCGCGGCCGCCTCCTCTTAAGAGCAACGAGGTGCATTCATGAGCTTGAGGTTTTCGCTTGCGAAGGCGGCCGGCGCCGTTTCAACCTGGGGGCTGCGTCATGTGGCGAGGCGGCCTGCGGCTAATCTGCCGGGGAAGATCGCGCTCGCCATTGATCCGTCGCTGCTCGACGAGCTGCGCGGCAAGTGCGCGCAAGGCTCGGTCATCACCGTGGGCACCAACGGGAAGACCTCGACGAACAACCTGCTTGCCGACGCCTTCGAAGCTGCCGGGTGCACTATCATCTGCAATCGCACAGGGGCGAATCTGGCTGCGGGCATCACCTCGGCGCTTCTGCAGCAGCCGGCTGCCCAGTGGGGCGTTTTCGAATGCGACGAGCTGTGGCTCGCCCACGTGCTGCCCCGCCTGCGCTCGAACTATGTGCTGCTGCTGAATCTGTTCCGCGACCAGCTCGACCGCTGCGGCGAAATCGACCGCATCCAAACGTCCATTGCGGGGGCGTTGGCCGCCTCGCCGGACACCGTGCTCGTGTACAATGCCGACGACCCGCTGTGCGCCCGCATTGCCGACGAGGTGCCCAACCGCACGGTCGCCTATGGCCTGGACGAGTCCATGGGCCTGGCCCAGAACACCGTGACCGACGCCCAGATGTGCCAGAAATGCGACGGCATGGTGCGCTACCATTACCGCCAGTACGGCCAGCTCGGCGACTACTTCTGCGACCAATGCGACTTCGCGCGCCCGACATTGGACTTCGCCGGCCGCGACATCGCCATCGGCCCCGCTGGCGTGACCATGGAGGTCTGCGGGCCTGCCGGCTGCGAATCGGTGCACACGCCGCAGCCGACGCCCTACGCCGCCTACAATCTCGTGGCCTCTTATGCCCTTTGCCGCGAGGCGGGCATTCCCACGGCCGATTTCCAGCGGGCCCAGGATGCTTTCAACCCGCGCAACGGGCGCCTGCAGCGTTACCGCCTCGGCGGTCGCGACGTGCTGCTGAATCTGGCGAAGAACCCCACGGGCTTCAATCAGAATTTGAAGATCGTAGAAGCTGACCAGGGTCCCAAGATGGTGGCCTTCTTCATCAACGACCAGGTGGCCGACGGCCATGATATCTCGTGGATTTGGGATATCGATTTCGAAGAGCTTGCCGGACAGCCGGGCACGGTGGTGTTCGCTGGCGGCTCCCGTGCCCACGACCTGGCGGTGCGTTTGAAGTACGCCGGCATCGAGGCGGCGGTGATCGAGAACATCGAAGACGCCTTCTCCCGCCTGGGGGCGCTTGTGGCCGCGGGCACCCTGCCGGCCGACGCCGCCGTCTACGCCATCGCGAACTACACGGCCCTCCCCCAGGTGCACGCCGCCCTGAACGCCATGGAAGCCGCCGAACCCGCTGTCGCCCCCGCCCCGACGCCGGCCCCGATCGCCGAGGCCGCCGGCGCGAGTGCCGCTCCCACCTCGTGTCATCCTGAGCGCAGCGCCGAAGGCGCGGAGCCGAAGGATCCCGCAACCTCCGAGCCTTCCGCAACTCCCGCCTCTCTCGCATCTGAGGAATCCCCTGAGCCCCCCGTCATCATCGCCCATATGCTGCCCGACCTGCTGAACCTCTATGGCGACGGTGGCAACGTGCGCATCTTGGAACAGCGCCTGCGCTGGCGTGGCATCCCCGTGGAAGTGCGCCGCATCCAGCACGGAGAGGCGGTGGACTTCTCCCAGGTCGACCTCGTTTTCATGGGCGGCGGCCCCGACCGCGAGCAGAAGCTTGCCAGCGAGCAGCTGCTGGCGATGCGCGACGAGCTGGCCGTCTATGTGGAAGGAGACGGCCCGCTGCTCGCCATCTGCGGCGGCTACCAGATTCTCGGCCGCCAGTGGCTGTGGGGCGACGAGCTCGTGCCCGGCCTCGGCCTCATCGACATGGAGACGCGCCGCCCCGGCACGTCCGCCGACCGCCTCATCGACAACATGGTGCTGGAATCCCCCCTGGCCGCCCATCCTGTGGTGGGCTACGAGAACCACGCCGGCCGCACTTACCTGGGCGAAGGCGTGGAAGGCTTCGGCCGCGTCGTGTCCTCCTGCGGCCACGGCAACAACGATGACGATCGCGTGGAGGGCGCGCGCTACAAGAACGTTGTGGGCACCTATTCCCACGGGCCGCTGCTTTCTAAGAATCCGGAAGTGGCCGACTGGCTGCTCGCCCGCGCTCTCGAACGCCGTGCGGGGCGCACCGGAACCCCGGCCGCCGATCTCGCTCCTCTTGATGATGGCGCCGAGCTCGCCGCCAACGCCTCCATGGTCAAGCGCCTGTCGTAGGAGACGCTTCAATGCTGACGCTCCTGCTCGGCGCATCCGTGGCGAAGTTGTGGGCAATCTGCCGTTCTCCTATGGCTTTTCACTGGTAATGGGGCCCATTTTGTTGCGCCGTTCGGCAATTCTTTGCCAAAATGTTACTTCGAATTGAGCAATTCTTGGTTTTGCGGTGCTGCACGGCTTGCGGTTCTGCTCGCCAAGGAACACGAACCACGAAAGCGAGACCTTCCAGGATGGCCGAAACTCCAGGCAAGAACAACCCTCGTGCCCAACACGCATCCCAGCCCGTGGGAAAGTCGAACAATCCGAGGCATTCGCAGCCCGTCGGCGCCAACAACCCCCGGAACTCCCAGCCCCTTGGGAAGGCGACCAACAATCCGCGCCATTCCCAGCCGGTAGGGTCGAACAACCCCCGCCATTCGCAGCCCGTCGGCTCGAACAACCCGCGGCACTCCCAGCCGCTGCCCAAGCAGCCCGCCCTTGAAGGCATGGCGGCCAATGCCGTGCCGGCGCTACCGCCCATGGCCGAGCCCAACCCCTATTCCCGCGGAGCCACCGGCGACGACTACGCCAAGGACCGTCGCCGCAAGAAACGCCGCCGCATTCTGCTGGGCGTGCTGGCCTTCGTGCTCGTGGGCGTGCTCGGCGCCACCGGGGCCGCTTGGGCCTACATCTCCGGTATCGAGCAGGAGATGAACGAGGACATCACCCCCGAGGTCGTGGAAGCCTTGGAGGCGCCGGCCGAGTACGACGGCGGCACCTTCTACATGCTGCTCATGGGCACCGACAAGTCGGCTGCTCGCGAGCAATCGACCCAGTATGCTGGCGATACCTTCCGCTCCGACTCCATGATCCTCACCCGGGTCGATCCACAGAACAAGAAGGTCACCATGGTGTCGATGCACCGCGACACTGAGATCGAGATCGAGGGCTACGGCCTGCAGAAGCTGAACGCCTCCTACGCCATCGGCGGCCCGGCGCTCGCCATCAAGACGGTCTCCCAGATGGCCGGCGTGCCCATCTCCCACTACGCCGAGATCAACTTCGACGGCTTCGAGGATGTCGTCGATGCCCTGGGCGGCGTGGAAGTGGACGTGCCCATGGAGATCAACGACGACGAGGCCGGCGGACACGTGGATGCGGGCGAGCAGACGCTGACCGGCGAAGAGGCGCTCATTCTGTGCCGCTCGCGCCACTCCTATGACGAGTACGGCGACGGCGACCGCTACCGCGCGGCCAATCAGCGCCTGGTGCTGGGCGCCATTGCCAAGAAGATTCTCTCGACCGATCCGGCCACCATGGCCAACACCATCAGCGCGCTTTCCCAGTACATCACCACCGATTTCAAAGTGGGCGATATCGTGGCGCTGGCTACCTCCATGCAGGGCATCGATCCGTCGAAGGACATCTACTCCGCCATGGAGCCGACGATCAGCGAGTATAAGAACGACACGTGGTACGAGCAGCTTGACGTGGCGGCGTGGAACACCATGATGGGCCGCGTGCGCGAGGGCTTGCCGCCCACCGAGGCTGACGAGGTGGACGAGTTGAACGGCACCGTGCTCGCTAGCGTTGGCGACGGCAAGGCGGCCGCCAGCGACAGCGAGGGCGTTCGGGGCGCAAACGGCACGCAGCGCCAGACCTTCGGCGAGACGCGCACGGGTATCGTCACCATCAAGAACGGCAACGGCATCAACGGCGTGGGCGCCGAGGCCCTGGAGCGCATCAAGCCGCTCGGCTACACCGCCGACGCCTCGAACGCCAACAGCTTCAGCTATGAGGAGACGGTGGTCGTCTTCGACACGCCCGACCAGCGCGTTTACGCCGAGGAGCTCATCGATGCCCTCGGTTGCGGGCGCGCCGTGCAGAACACCGACGGCGAGTATGTCTACGACGGCGACTTCCTCATCCTGATCGGTTCCGACTGGCAGTAGTGGGGGTTCCGTCCGCCCTCGTCGAGTATTATGGAAGGCCCCGGATAGTCCGGGGCCTTTGCAGTAAAGGAGTCCCATGCGATTTGTTTCGTGGGATGTGAACGGCATTCGCGCCGTGCTGAAGAAGAATTTCCTGGAGGTGTTCGACGCCTTTAACGCGGACATCTTCGCCATTCAGGAGACGAAGTGCCAAGTGGGCCAGGTGGAGTTGGATCTGCCAGGCTACCACCAATACTGGAGCGCCGCCGAGAAGAAGGGCTACTCGGGCACGGCGGTGTTCACCCGCGAGGAGCCGCTGCGGGTGCTGCACGGTTTGGGCAACGAGTATCTGGATGCCGAGGGACGCATCGTGGCCTGCGAGTTCCCCCAGTTCTGGTTCGTGAACGTGTACACGCCGAACTCCCAGATGGAGCTCGCGCGCATCGATCACCGTATGGAATGGGACGATGCCTTCCGCGATTTCTGCAAGGGGCTTGAGGCCGGCGTGCTGCCCGACGGCGCCTCCAGCGACCCGAAGCCGGTGGTGATGTGCGGCGACTTCAACGTGGCCCATGAGGAGATCGACCTGAAGAACCCGGGCCCCAACCGAGGTGCGTCGGGTTTCTCCGACGAGGAGCGCGGGAAGTTCACCGAGCTTGTGGACGCCGGTTTCACCGACACCTTCCGCCTGCTGCATCCGGACGAGACGGGCCGCTATAGTTGGTGGAGCTACCGGTTCCGCGCCCGGTCGACGAATGCGGGATGGCGCATCGACTACTTCCTCGTGAGCGATGCGCTGCGCGATCATGTGGTGGCCGCCAGCATCTACGACGACGTGGAGGGCTCCGACCACTGCCCGGTCGGCCTCGAGCTGGATATATAAATGCTGAAGATAACTGTCGTTGCCGTGGGCAAGCTGAAGGAGAAGTTCTGGGTGGCGGCCTGCGACGAATACTTGAAGCGGCTGCGCCCCTACGCGAAGGTGGCCGTGACCGAGATTCCCGATGTCGATCCGGCCCGCGCCGGCGGCGTGGAGGCGGCCCGCGAGCGCGAGGGGGCAGGCATTCTGGCGGCGGTGCCGGAATGCGCGCACGTCATCCTCATGGCCATCGAGGGAAAGCAGCGCTCGAGTGTCGACTTCTCCCGCCACCTGGACGATTTGGCCCTGCGCGGCGCAAGCGAGCTTGCCTTCGTCATCGGCGGTTCCGACGGCGTGAGCGATGCGGTGCGGGCACGCGCCGACGAGACGTTCTCTTTCGGCCCCATCACCCTGCCCCACAACTTGGCCCGCGTCGTGCTGCTCGAGCAGCTCTACCGCGCCTTCAAAATCTCCCGCGGCGAGCCCTACCACAAGTAGCGCCGCTTTTCGACGTCTAGTCAAAAGTGGGAAAGCGGTGTGCCCAGTTTTGGGCAGAAGCCCGCGCGTCCCCTTCCTATACTGACCTCATTCGCCAAGAGGGGGTGCAATCACGAGGGACCGCCCTCCTCTTATAACGACCCGGCGCCGCAATGCGCGTCGCCGCTCTTACGAGAGAAAGAGGAGGAGTATGGAAGAGAAAGAGCAATTCGCTCCCACCGAGATCGTGAAGGACGGCAAGGTCACGCGCCGCACCTTCGTGAAGGGCGCGGGCTGGCTGACCATCACGTCCGCCATCGGCGCCAGTGCCCTTGGCTGCGCCCCGGCCCAGAAGAGCGAGAGCGAAGATGACAAGCTGGCCGAGACCGGCCCGGTGGCCGATCCCGAGGAGGGCTTCACCTACAAGAGCGCTTGCTGCTCGGTGAACTGCACCTCGCGCTGCCATCTGCGCGCCCGCGTGAAGGACGACAAGATCTACACCGTCACCCCCGGTCAGATGCCCGGGCGCGACGATTACGCCAACTGCTGCCTGCGCTCCATCGGCCTGGGCACGCGCACCCACGACGAGAACGTGCGCGTCATGCATCCCATGAAGCGCACCGGCGAGCGCGGCAGCGGCGAGTTCGAGCAGATCACCTGGGAGCAGGCCATCGACGAGATCGCCGAGCGCATGGAGGCCACCAAGGCGCAGTACGGCCCTAAAGCCTGCGGCTTCTACTCGTTCACGGGCAACCTGTCGAAGCTTTCCTGGGAGGCGCCCACCCGTTTCGCCGGCACCTACGGCGGCACCGCCTTCGATATCGAGGGAATCATGGGCGACCACGGCGCCACCATGGGCATGACGCTGTGCTTCGGCCAGGGCCGCGGCGCTCACGACACGCGCGACTATATGAACTCGAACATGGTGGTGCTCTGGGGCCGCAACGTGGCCGACACCCACACCTCCGAGTTCCGCTACCTTGTGAAAGCCCGCGAAAACGGCGCCAAGATCGTCGTGGTGGATCCGCGCCTGTGCTCCACGGCGGCCATCGCCGATCAGTGGATCCCCATCAAGGCTCAAACCGACCCGGCGCTGGCCCTCGGCATGATGAACGTCATCATCAGCAAGGACCTGCACGCGAAGGACTGGCTCGTGGCCAACTCCGTGGCGCCCTTCCTCGTGCGCGAGTCCGATGGCGCGATGCTGCGCGACGGCGAGGGCGAGGACGCCGCCTGGATGGTGTGGGACACGGCGGCCGGCAAGGCGGTGCCCAACACCACCGAGGGCGTGACCGCCGCGCTTTCCGGTACCTTCGAGGTGAACGGCGAGACCTGCCGCACCGCCTTCGACCACCTGTGCGACGAGGTGTCCAAGTACACGCTGGAGTACACCTCCGAGATCACGGGCCTCGACCCCGAGGTCATCGAGAACTTCGCCATGGAGTACATCAACGCCCAGCCGGCCGGCATCCGCATGGGACAGGGCATGCAGCGCGTCTACAACTCCCATTCGCCCTTCCGCACCGTGGCCACGCTGGCCGCTGTGGCCGGCTACATCGGCGTGGAGGGCGGCGGCGCGTCCCACGCGGGCGGCACGGCGTCCATCCGCTCGACCCCCGGCATCACCATCCCGGCGTTCAACTACGACGAGTGGGCGAATACCGGCGCCAACGAGGTGAACATGGTGAAGAGCTCGACGCTCTACGACCAAATCATCACCAAGCAGCCCAACCCCATCGATTTCATGTGGTTCGCGAACTCGAACTTTATCAACATGAGCCCCGATGCCAACAAGATCATCAACGAGGTGCTGCCCAACATCTCCACCATCGTGACGGTGGATCCCTACTGGACCTGGACGGCGAAGTACTCGGACTACGTGCTGCCGGCCTGCAACTATTGGGAGAAGTGGGACTTCCTCGATCGCTCGCCCTGGGTGTTCTTCCAGAGCCCGGCTGTGACGCCGGCGGGCGAGAGCAAGTCCGACGTCGAGATCATGTCCCTGCTCGCTGCCAAGGTGGGCCTGGGTGACTTGTGGAACAAGACCGACGAGGAATGGGTGCGCAGCTTCGTGAACGAGGAGCATCCGGCCTGGGAGGGCTTCGATTTCGACAAGGCCGTGGAAGAGGGCATCTGGGGCCGCCCCGACGGCATCTACGACTCCCAGATCGTCTTCGCCGACGGCGTGTTCCCCACGCCTTCCACGAAGTTCACCTTCTACAACGACGACTTGGTGGAGTTCGAGGAGGAAGTGCCCTGCTACAAGCCGATGCTGGAAGACCCGAAGGGGCCTCTCGGCGAGAAGTACCCGCTCGTGTTCTTGCAGTACCACGATCGCATGAACGTGCACACCCAGCACATCGGCATCCCGGCGCTGGCCGGCATTCAGGACGAGCCTCTGCTGGAGATGAACCCGGTGGACGCCAAGACCCGCGGCATTGCCGACGGCGACGTGGTGAGTATCGTGAACGATCGCGGCGCCTGCAAGATGAAGGTGTTCGTCACCGAGGGCATCGTGCCCGGCACGGTGGCCACCCAAAGCGGCTGGACGCCCGACTACACCATCGAGGGCAACTACCAGACGCTGACCCACTTGACGTTGAACCCCACGGAAGAGCACATTTCCCAGACCTGCACGGCATTCTACGACGTGCTGGTAGAAGTAGAGAAGGCGTAGGTGCGACATGGCTAAGCAATATGGAATGGTGATCGACACGACCCGCTGCATGGGCTGCCAGACCTGCGCGGTCGCCTGCAAGGTATCCAACGACGTGCCCGGCGAGCTGTACTGGGCCCATGTGGAAGGACTCGAGGGCGACCTGTACCGCCCCACGGGCACCTTCCCGAAGGTGAAGATGAACTTCCGTCCCACGCTGTGCAACCACTGCGCCGAGCCGGCCTGCGTGGCCAACTGCCCCACCGGCGCCATGGCCAAGCGCGAGGACAACGGCGCTGTGGTGGTGGACCAGGAAGTCTGCATCGGGTGCGGCACCTGTGTGAACTCGTGCCCCTACGAGGTGCCGCAGATTGACGAGGCGGCCGGCGTGTCCTCGAAGTGCGCGATGTGCTTCGATCGCTTGGACAACGACCATCGTCCCTGGTGCGTGCAGGCCTGCCCGGCCGAGGCCCGCATTGTCGGCGACCTGAACGATCCGGAAAGCGAAGTGTCGAAGTACATCGCCGAGAAGGGGGCTCAGCCCTACATGCCGGAGAACGGCACCACGCCTTCGGTCTATTACGTGTAAGCCCTCCCTCCTACAGGGGCAGCGACGCTCAGTCGCTGCCCCTGTTCGCTTCGAGGGAAGGCGCTTTGGTACAATAAGATCGCGGACGCGGGGGATCGGCCGCGAGAGGGGAGGGGAACCATGACGTGGACAGGGAAGAACGAGGTGCTCGACGAGGTCATTGGCCGCGCCGAGCTGGAGCGCATGCTTGACGAGGCGGGAGCCACCTATACGTCTCGGCGGATTCCGGCGGGCGCCATGGTGTTCTGGAGCGGCGAGCCGGATGGCAACCATTACTATGTTGAAAGCGGCTCGGTGGAGCTGTACGGCGTCGATGCCGCCGGGCGCAAGAAAGTCATCGACCGCTACGGTCCCGGCATGTTCTTCGGATTCCATATCCTGCGCGACACCAATCTGACGATGTCGACGGCGCAGTGCTTGGAGGACAGCCGCATTCTGGCCATTCCCAAGGAATCGTTCTTCAAGTTGCTTCGCGGGGGCTCGGATTTCTCCGAATACTGCGTGCGCTATTTGTTCGGGCTTTTGTCCATGCAGACCAACGAGATGCTGAACCAGTCGTTCTACGTGACGGCCCAGCGAGTGCCCATGTTGCTCGCCAAATTGGCGGCCGAGCGTCTTGCGGAAGACGCGGCGCAGCAAATGGTGGTGCTTCCCTACAGCAACAACGACATCGCCGACATGCTCGGCGTGAGCCGCAACTCGGTCACCTCGGTCGTCTCGCGCTTGCAGGCCCAGGGGGTCATCGAGAAGCAGCGCAGTGCCATTCGCATCATCGATGCGCAACGCCTCGCCGAGATTGCCCAGCTCGAGCAGGAGTAGCGGACTATGGGCCGGCAACTTGCCCCACTGTTTTTCGCCGCCTTCCTCGCTTACGGCTACAACAATATCTTCATGACGCTGACCCCCTCTTTCGTGGTGGCCGCAGGAGGGACGTTGGCGGAAGCGGGGCTTCAGAACAGCGTGTATCTGGCCGCGGCAGTCCTCTTGCGCTTCGCCTTCGGCCCGGCGGCGGATCGGTGGGGCACGAAGCCGGTCATGCTCGTGGGCCTTGCGTCGTTTGTGCTCGGGGGCATTCTGTTCCCGCTGTGTGCCGAGTTCTGGCAGATGCTTTTGGTGCGCTGCGTGCAGGCGGTCGGCCTTGCTTCTTTCTGGTCGTCGGCCACAGCCACCGTTTCGGAGGCGGCGCCGCCCCAGGCGCGGGGCCGCTGGCTCGGCCTGTATCGCCTGACGACCTCCGCCTCGCTTCTTCTGGGGCCTCTTGTGGCGTTCGGGCTCGTGAAGGCCGCGGGGTTCGCCGCGTGCTTCTGGATGCTTGCTGGATGCTCTGCTGTTGCCTTGACTTGCGTTGGCGCCATGAGGCTCCCTCGCCGTCGACGCGAGCGGCTTCGGGTAAAATCCCCCTGTGTGGAAGGCTCGCTTTCTCTATCGGGAGTTGTTGGTATGGCGGTGACCGGGACGTTTGTCGCTGCCATGGGGTACGGGCTGCTGTTCAGTTTTGGAGGCACCTTCATCTCGGCTGCCGGAATGACCGAAAACGAGGGATGGTGCTTCACGCTTATTGGGCTCGGGGGCCTTGCGGCCAATCCCGTTGCCGGCATCCTCTGCGATCGCCGCGATGCGCGCCGGCTGTTCGGCGTCCATGGGCTGCTCATGGGGATGGGCGTTGCGCTCTTCGCCGTGGCGGCATCGTCTTTGCCAGCCCTTGTCGTTTCGGGCCTTTGCATCGGCTATGGCTATGCGGGCGCCATGGTGTGCGCCCAGGCTATGATTGCTCGCCAGGTGGCGGAAGGCCGCCAGGCGACGGCGCTCGCCCTGCAGCAGAACGCCATCGACGTCGGCATCGCCTCCGCGAGCGCTCTGTATGGAGCGGTGTTTTCCGTTTTCGGTGCTGCAGCCGCCGAGCCCTTTGTTTGCCAGGCATGTCTTATCGCGCTCGTCGGACTGCTGCTAGCGAAGCGTTGGGCGTCCCCGGCCCGATGACCGGCGTGCTGATCGCTACTTCTTCACGATCTCGATGGTCACCTCGGCCGGGGCGGGCAGCTCGGCGGTGCAGTGGGGGCAGCGGGTGGCGCCCACGTTGATCTCTTCAAGACAGAAGGGGCAGGTGGGGGCATGCTCGATGACTTCCTCGCCCTTGGCGTTTTTCAAGAAGGGCAGCTTCGCCGTGCCGTCCTTCATCTTGTTGAAGGCCTTCACGATCATGAACGCGACCCAGGCAACAATGAGGAAGTTGATGATTGCGCTGATGAAGGCCCCGAAGTCGATGCCGTTCTCGGTGCCGGGCACGGGGATAGTAAGGCCGGCGACGTCGGTGCCGGCACCTCCGGTGATGAGCTTGATGAGCGGGTTGATGATGTCGTCGGTCAGCGACGTGACGATGGCGGTGAACGCCGCGCCGATGATGATGCCGACGGCCATGTCGATCACGTTGCCGCGGTTGATGAACTCTTTGAACTCGGCCAGGAGGCTTTTCATGGTCGATCCCTTCTTGCGTGAAACCTTCTGCCAAGGTATTATGCCGCTCTTTTGCCGTGTGTCCATAGCGTCGTGATAACATGGCGCCAACCGTTTACAAGGAGTTACGACAACCGTGGATACAGCGAAAATCGAAGCAGGCGTCCGCCTGATTTTGGAAGGCGTCGGGGAAGACCCCGAGCGCGAGGGGCTGCGGGAGACGCCGGCGCGCGTGGCCCGCATGTACGAGGAAGTGCTGGGCGGCTTGGAAGAGGATCCGTCGCGGCATTTCGACGTGACCTTCGACGAGGGCCACGAGGAAATCGTGCTCGTGGGCGACATCCCCTTCTTCAGCATGTGCGAGCATCATCTGGCGCCGTTTTTCGGGAAGGCGCACGTGGCCTACATCCCTGGCGCGGACGGGCGCATCTGCGGCATCTCGAAGCTGGCACGGCTTGTGGACGGCTTCGCCAAGCGCCCCCAGGTGCAGGAGCGCCTGACCGGGCAGATCGCCGACACGCTGGTGGAAGCGCTGCATCCCGCCGGCGTCATCGTGGTGCTGGAGGCCGAGCATATGTGCATGTCCATGCGCGGCGTGAAGAAGCCGGGCGCAAAAACGACCACGCGGGCCGTGCGCGGCTGCTTCGAAACCGACGCTGACGCCCGCGCCGAGGCGCTGTCGCTGATCTTCCGAAAGTAGCGCCCGTCCGTGTCGTTTCGGCACGCATGAAGCATCTGCTCGCGTCATTCTGGGCGAGCGTAAGCGAGTCGAAGGATCCCCAACGACCCAACCAGAAAGAAGGTTCCCATGAAGTGCGTCATCTCTGTTCTCGGCAAGGACCGCTCCGGCGTGGTGGCCGCCATCGCCACCACGCTGGCCGACTGCGGCGCCAACATCGACGACATCTCCCAGACGATTCTCGGCGAGGGCCGCATGTTCTCCATGACCATGATGGTGACCCTCGATCCCGCCGTCGCTGACTTCAACACCGTGCAGGAGCGCCTGGCCGCCGACGGCGAGCGCCTGTCCATGCAGGTTCTCATCCAACGCGAGGACGTCTTCCAGGCGATGTACCAAATCTAGGGGATCGCGCGAACCCAGAGTCCAGCCCTCGATGCGTTTGCGTAGCTGCTCGGGCTCGATGCTTCGGGCGTCCAGGTGCGGCTGCGGTGCGACTGCGCGGTAGCGACTACCGAGGGCGATGGGCTTCGCCCCAGGTGCACATTTGGTCGAGCACTTCCATGAGCGAGGTGCCCAGCTCGGTGAGGGAGTACTCCACCTTCGGGGGAATCTGGGGGTACTCGGTGCGCGCGATGAGGCCGTCGCGCTCCAGCTCCTTCAGGTTCACCGAGAGCGTCTTGTCGGAAATGCGGCCCAGATAGCGGCGCATTTCGTTGAAGCGCACGGGCTCGTATTCCATCAGGCAGTAGAGAATCACCATCTTGTGCTTTCCCTGAATGAGGGAGAGCGTGTAGCTGTAGCCCGTCTGGGAGAAGTCGGCCTCGGCGATGGGGCGTGCGCTGTCTGTCAGGGCTGGCGCGCAGGCCGCGTTCGACGGGATGTTTTCTGTCATGTTTCGCTTTCCTTAAAGATAGTACCTAACTAATAAACCAGTACTAGCATTCGTTTCCCTCGTATACGATACTCGAAGCGAACGGAAATGCAAAGCCTTCGGGAAAGGATGCAAGCATGAAGAAGGACCTGGGCAGTGCGAGCGAGCTGTTCCCCCAGTCGGTGTTCATCGTGGCCAGCTACGATGAGGCTGGCGTGCCCAACGCCATGAACGTGGCTTGGGGCGGCGCGTGCACGCGCAACGAGATTGCCATCAACATCGGCGACCACAAGACCACCGAGAACATCCTGGCCAAGGGCGCCTTCACCGTGGCGCCGGCCGATGCGGCCCATGTGGTGGAGGCTGACTACTTCGGCATGGCCACGGGCCGCACCGTGAACAAGGCCGAGAAGTCGGGGCTGACCTTCGTGCCGTCGGAGCATGTGGATGCGCCTGTCATCGAGGAATTCCCCCTCACCATGGAGTGCATCGTGCGCGATGTGCAGGACTGGGGCGGCGAGAAGCGCTTTATCGGGGAAGTGGTGAACACGCAGGTCGACGAGGCGATCCTCGACGAGGAGGGCCGGGTCGATTTCGCCCGCATGCGCCCCATCGTGTACGACTCCACGCGGCGCATCTACCGCGTTGTCGGCGAGGAAGTGGGCGGCGCCTGGGACGCCGGCCGCCCGCTGATGTAGCGAACCTCCCTATACCTCGCGCAGGCGGCGGAGCAGCTCCTGCTGGTTGTGGACGTCCATCTTGCGATGGATGCGCGCGATGTGGGTGCGGGCCGTGTTGAGGGCGATGACCTCGCTCTCGGCGATGGCGGCAGCGCTCTGCCCTTGGGCAAGAAAGAGCAGTATCTCGGCCTCGCGTTTCGTGAGGCCGAATGTTTTTGCGGCCTGGGCGCAGCGGTCGGCGGTCTCCTTGTCCTCGAACCGCTTGGGGCTGAGCTTTTTCTCAAGGCCCCACACGAGCTCGGCGCGTCGATCGTCGCCGACCCAGAACGTTCCGGCTACCAGCAGCGCGAAGGCGATGACCGACAGCACGTTGTAGAACAGAGGGCTCAGGGGGAGGGCCGTCTTCAGCGTATCGCCCGTAACAACGCCGCCGATGACGAAGGGCACGGCAAGCAGCGCGGCCGTAAGGGCGGTGCGTGTGAAGCTGCCGCCGATCTTTCGGGCCACAACCAGTGTGGCGAGCAAGTAGAAGGCCAGGTAGGTATCCATGGCGCATTGGGCGAAGCCGATGGAGACGAAGGTGAATCCGCTCAGAGCGAAGGACAGCAGCAGAAAGCTCAGCATGGTCAGCGGGAAAATGCAGGCGCGGACCTTCGGCCAGAGCCGCTCGACGTTTTCGGGGCGCACGAACACGAGGTAGAAGACGAGGCTCGCTGCTATGGAGCCGAGGTAGCAGGGAAGAAGCTTGTCGTGGCCCATGGGGATTACCCCGCTGGCCAGGGCGTGGGTCAGCCCGAAGACAAACCAGTAGGCGCCGGTGTGCAGCAGCAACGCCGGGGGAAGGGCGCGCCGTGGGACGTTCTGGGGCTCGGGAGCGGCTTCCCGCGCGTTCGCGGCGCCCGATCCTGCCCGCAGACAGACGAAGGCGCCGACGAGCAGGCCGAGGTGCAAGGCAAAACGCAGGCCCAAGAAGGGCATTGCCAGGGCGAGGGCCCACACAGCGCATTCCAAAAACCCGTACAACCCGATGCCGCCGGCGATGAGGAGGGCCGCGTGCGCCAGGGGGAGCGCCGTGAGAGCGCGCATCATGAAGAAGAGCACGACGAAGAAGGACGCGCTCAAAAGCAGCTGTGCGCCGACGATGCCCGCGGGAGCCTGCACGTTCACGGCACCGTAGAACGCGAGGCCCAGAGCGCCTTGGGCCAAGGCCGTTCCAAAAAGCCAGCGCCGCTCGTGCGCGCGCCACGACGAGCGGAGGCCCGCGATGAGCGCACAGGCAATGAAGGCCCCTCCGTAGGAGGCCACGCAGCTCTCCACTTGGTTGAGATAGCCGGGTAAGAACAGGAACCCCTCGTCGTGGTACAGGTTCTCCCACGCCAAGTAGGCGCCCAGGGCGCAGGCGAGGAGCAAGGTGCGCCCTCGCGGATGCTCGCGTGCCATCTCGCGTGTCTCCCGACCCATGACTCTCCCTTCCCTCGATTTCCCGATTATAGCGAAGGGGTGCGTCCCGATGGCGCCGCCTAGGCGTGCCGAGGGGCCCGTTTAGGGGAAATACTCAACAAATGAGTACGTTTTCATAGTGTTTACCTGCGCTTTGCTGCACCGATGATGACGCTCAGATCTATGCAATTTGGGAGACTTCCCACCAGATGCGAGGGCGTGCAAGACCCTCGCCCGGTAGGAGAAGGAGGATAGTATGAAAAGAGTATTCAGCCGGAAAACGGAGGGCGGAGGTGTGCGCTTCGGCCGAAAGCACGCGCTCGTGGCCGCAGTGTGCCTGACCGCTCTGGTGCTGTGCCTGGCGGCCTGTGCGCCGACAGCGGCCCCCCAGGAGGGAGGTGCGGGCTCGACGCCTGTGGCCGAGACGGGAGAGGAGGCCGATGAGAGCCAGTCGTTCTCCACGGCGGCGGACTTCACCGAGCATTCGACCGGCCTGTACCCGGACATCCAGCGCAATGCCGAGTTCCAGAACTCCGGCAACCGCGGCTGCGCCGCGTGCCACGACGACCTGTTCACCTTGGACAAGAACAACGGCAGCTTCGTGCATATCACGAACCAGGTGGGCATGAAGAAGGGCACCTACAACGGCGACTGCGTGGTCTGCCACTTCTCGAAGGCGGGCACGGCGGGCAATATCATGTCCGAGAACATCCACGTGCGCCACTACGGCAGCACCGAGTTCGTGAACGCCAACGGCAACTGCTGGAGCTGTCATGTGACCGATACCGATGATGACGGCAACATCGTCATGAAGCTGTTTGAGGACATCCAGTACGATGCCCGCTACGGCGGCTACCCCAACGAGGACGAGGTGGATATCGACTGGTTGAGCCGCCACGGCTGGGACGAGGGTACGTTCAGCGGCGTGGTGCGCCTGGCCGAGCCCAACGTCTCCTTCGAGGTGGATCAGAACGCCAGCGCCGAGGAGGCCGAGTTCAACATCTTGAACTTCGAGCGCATCGACGGCAACGACACCTACGACGCGCTGGAGAAGTCCGTGGCCGATGGCAGCTATCGGCTGAAGGTGACCGGCGTCGGCAAGTCCGGCGAGTACACCATCGACGACTTGAAGGCCATGCCCCAGACCGAGTTCACCGCGGCGCAGATGTGCCTGGTGGCCGGCTACAACACCGCCATGCTGGACAACATGCCCATGAAGGGCGTGCGCCTGGCCGACTTCATCGAGGCCGTGGGCGGCGTGGATGCGGGCGTCAACACCATTACCCCCGTTGCCTGCGACGGCTGGACGGCCATCTTCCCCGGCGGCTCTACCGACCTGCAGGCCTATCTGGACAACGACGCGGTCATCGTGCTCGAGGCCTACGGCCACGATCTGTCCATCTATCAGGGCGGCCCGGTCAAGATCTTCGTGCCCGGCACCGGCGGCACGGCCACCGTGCGCAACCTGGTGGGCCTCGACTTCAGCCAGACCGACAATCCGCCGAGCTACAGCGACGTCGCCGCCGGGCTGCTGGAGGTGAACAAGACCATCAACCTCGACACCTCCTGGTTCGACAACGACGGCGTGCAGGGCAAGGTCGGCGAGCCGCTCGTCATGGAAGGCGCCGCGTGGGGCTGGACGTTCGGCGACGACTTCAAGTACGAGGTGGACAAGATCCTCATCTCCTTCGACTACGGCAAGAACTGGGTGGAGGTCGATTCCCCCGACGAGTTCGACCCCTATCAGTGGACCCACTTCACCATGACGTGGACGCCGGAGAAGGCCGGCACCTACGTGGTGAAGGCCAAGGCCGTGAGCAAGGACGGCGTCGAGCAGGGCAAGGACGCCAACATCATCGTTCAGGTGAGCGAATAGGGAAGGAGAGCATCGTGACGACGACGAAGACTATCGGCGCGGCGGCCGGCAGCTTGATTCTGCTGAGCTCGGCGGCGCTGGCGGCGGCTCCTGCCGTCATGGGCATCACGGCCGATGCGGCGCCGACGAGTGCGGTCGAGCAGGCTGCGGAGCAGACGGTGGCCGAGACCGCCGGCATACAGCAGGTGGAGGGCCAGTTCAGCTACGACCAAGGTGTGACGACCTCCACCGAGGCCATCGCCTCGGTGTTCGCCAAAGCCGCTGCCACATTGTGCGCCGCGCCGGGGGAGAGCGCCCCGGCTGCGGCGGCGGGGCCCATCGAGGTGACGGCAGAGGGTGCCTGTCTCATTCAGGCCACGGTGGGCGATCTGGCCGCCGACGAAGGGGCCGACTCCTACACCATCGGCTGCTCCTGCGCCACGAACGGCCCGGGCGGCGGCGCCATCGCCAACGCTGAGGTGTCGGGCGTGTCTTTGGCCACGCTTGCGGCCCTCGCGGCCTAACCCTGAAAGCCCGCGTCCCTCCCCGGCGCCGGCTTCATAGAAGCGCGACTCTGCCAGCCTCCCGGCGGGGTCGCGCTCATGTACAATGGGGACAGCAAGCAACGTGAGGGCAAGGCGGAAGTCATGGAGCAGTCAACCGAGAAGCAGGGCATCGACCCGAAGGCGGCCGAGGGCTGCAATACCGTCACGTTCACCGCAACGGATGGAGCGGTGGTGTCGTTTCCGCTGGACTTCCTCATCGAGCGCGGCGCCATCATCGCCGACAAGATCAACGGCGAGAACATCGCCGATGTGATGGGATGCTCCAACCAGCTGTGGATTCCCGGCTTCCCGGCCAAGTACTTCATTCGCGATATAGCGAAGATCGATTTCACCTGCGAGGACGAAGTGCCCCCGCTGCCCGATTTCACCGACGACGGGCACGACTACACCAACCGCCCCAACGTCTCCTGCAAGGCGGAGTACGTGGGGCGCGTGGGCGAGACCATGATCTTCGAGGGCTGGGCCGACGATTTCGACAAGCGCATCGTGGCGGTGGAGTTCTCGCTCGACGACGGTACCACGTGGACGCGCCACGAGACGGCGGGCACCGATGCGGTGCGCTGGGTATGGTGGATGTTCGAGTGGACGCCGCAGGAAGAGGGCATGTTTTCCATGAAGGTGCGCTCGGTCAACGAGGACGGCAAAGTGAGTCCCATTCCCGCTGTCCATAACTTCCAGATTATGGAGTGGTAGAATCTCGCCAGGGACAGGATAGCTGCGCCGCGCCGCGGTTGACGACGCTTTCATGAGGCGAGACAGGGCAAACGAGATACCACTATGACGCGAATCTATACGAGCAACACTCCGATCGAAGCCGATTTGGTGGATGCGTTCTGCGCGTTGCAGAAGGGCTTTACCGACCAGTTCGTGTATTACGACAAAGCCCGCGCCTGCCGCTACATGGGCCTCGGCCGCTGCATTGCGCTGCCGAGTTTGCGCGAGGTGGAATACGAGAGCGGCGAGGGCGGCCCGCTGCATGTGGTGGCGGCCGCAGAAGGCTGTGCCTCGGCCTTCAGGGGCGACGCGAGCGGGGTGGCGGCCGCGGGGGAGGGCCTGGGCGATGGCCGCGACGTTGCCTTTGGGGCCGCGGGGGCCGGCCGGGCCGAAGCCGCGGTTGGCGACGCTGCCGTCGAGCAGCCGCCGGTGTTCTTCTCGTTCAACCGCTTCGACGCCACCAATCCCGCGCCGGCCGACGAGTTGATGGCCTCCTTCCCGCGGCTGCGGTTCATGCTGCCGGAAATCGTGCTCATCGAGAACGAACGCGGGCGGTTTCTCCAGGTAAACTCGCTCGGTCCGGTGTATCCCGGTCGCGTGGCTCGCTTCACGCGCATGGTGGCCGCTGCACCGCCCCGCCAACGCGCGGTCATTCCATTTTCCCTCGAGCCAGATTCTCGCGAGGCTTGGGACGAGGCCATGGGTGCGGCGCTTGCGGCCATTGGGGAGGGCCGGGTGTCGAAGGTGGTGCTCTCGCGTCGGTTGCGCCTTGTGGCTGAGCATCCTTTCTCGTCGAAGGATCTGCTCGTGAACCTCATCGATGGCGACGCCCGGGGCACGGTGCTGCTGTACCGCTACGCCGACGTGTTCTTCTGCGGCTGCACGCCGGAGCTGCTCGTGCGCAAACGCGGCGATGCTGTGGCGTCGATGTGCCTTGCGGGAACGTGCCCGACGGGGGCCACCTCGGCGGAATCGGATGCGCTGGCGGAGGCGCTCATGGCTGACGGGAAGAACCGCGCCGAGCACGATTATGTGGTGCAGCTCATCCGCAGCGTGCTCGACCGTGTCTGCTACGACGTGGATGTGCCCGCAGTGCCCGAGATCATGCGACTTGCCCATGTGCAGCACCTGTACACGCCGGCCCGCGCCCGTGTGCTCGCCGGCGTCACCCTGACCGACCTGATGGAAGACCTGCATCCCACGCCTGCCGTGGCCGGCACGCCGGTGGGCGAGGCGAAGATGCTGCTGCGGGCCATCGAGCCTTACAGCCGCGGCTTCTACGCGGGAGCCTGCGGCTTTGTGGACGGTGCCGGCGACGGCGAGTTCTCCGTGGCCTTGCGCGCGGGGGTCTTCGACGGCGAGATGGGCTATGTCTACGGCGGTTGTGGCATCGTGGCGAGCAGCGACGCCGACGCCGAATATGCGGAGATCGACCTGAAGCTGCGCACCATCCTTTCCGCTTTCGGCGCGTAGCCTCTTGTCGCGCGGCTCTCCGGGGGCGTTTCGTGCGCTATCATGGACGGACGAAATTCGCGAAAGGAAGTGGCGATGGCCATAACGACGACTCATCAGCAGGATACCGCGCTGTTCGTGGCGACGTTTTTCGACGAGATGGTGCGCTGGGGCGTGCGCGAGGTGGTGGTGAGCCCCGGCTCGCGGTCGACGGCCTTGGCTATGGCGGCCTACGAGTTAGAACAGCGCAGACCTTGCGACCTGCGGGTTTACGTGGATATCGACGAGCGCGGGGCTGCTTTTCTCGGCCTGGGTCTTGCGAAGGCGAGCGGTCGCCCCGTGGCGCTCGTGTGCACCTCGGGCACGGCCTTGGCGAACTACTACCCGGCGGTTATCGAGGCGGAAACGTCCCGGGTGCCGCTCATCGTTCTGTCTGGCGACCGGCCCCCGCAGCTGCAGGGCCTCGGCGCGCCGCAGACCACCGATCAGCTGAAGGCCTATGGCAGTCACGTGCGCTCCTTCCGCGCCATGCCCACGCCGCGCGGACGCGACCGCGACATCGCCTTTGCCCGCCAGGCGGCTCGCGAGGCGGTGCTCGCCGCGCTTGGCCCGACGGCTACGCTGGCTCCCTACCGAGAGCCGGCGCCGGTGAAGGAGGGGTTGCGCGAGCCCGTGGCGACCGGCGTGCATGAAGGGACGGATTCTGCGGTCGCGGCGGCTTCCCTCGGCAAGCATGCTGCTGTTTCAGCTGGCTCCGGGGCCGCCGCGCTGCCGAAGGACCCTGCTGCCACCATCGCGCTGCCGATGGATCCTGCTGCTACCGTCGCGATGCCGGCGAATTCTGCGATCGATGACGCTCCCGCCGATGCTCCTGCGTGGGATACTGCTGGCGACTTTGCGGCCGCAGCCGTTGAAGAGGCCGATTCTTTCCAGCCTGTCTTCTACAACGAGGCCGGCGACATCGTGAACTACGATCCAAACCTGCAGGTGGCTTCCCGCGCCTGCATGCACCTGGCCGGCCCCGTGCACGTGAACTTCCCCTTCGATGCCCCGCTCAAGCCCGATTTCGCCGGCGCCGATTTGCAGGCCATGCAGCGCGCCGCCCACGACTGCTTCGCTCTGGGCGCTCGCAACGCCAGTATCGCCGCGAAGGACGGCACCCTTCTCGATTTGGGGCCGCTCGTTGGCCCTGCCGGCACATTGCCCCCCTCGAGTATCGAGGCCATCGAGCGCTTGCTGTGGAAGCGCCCCTCTTTGGTGCTCGCCGGCGAGGGCTCCTGCGAGACCGTGGCGGAAGCCGAGGAGATTCTCGCTTGGGCCCGCAAGCTGTCGCTGCCGGTGCTTGCCGATCCGCTGTCGGGTCTGCGCTCCATCGACGACCCGCTCATCATCGACAACTACGACAACCTCTGCGCCCGCGCCGACTGCCCCGTGCCCGAGGTGGTCATCCGCTTCGGCCGCTATCCTGTCTCGAAGAGCGCAACCGCCCTGCTTGAGAGGACGCGCCCCGTCTCCCTGGCCGTCGACATCGCTGAGACCCGCGACTTCAACGCGACCACAGACGTGTTCGTGGGCACGACGCCCCTCGGGTTCGTGCGCAGCGGATGGCGCGCCGAGGGCCGCAAGGCTCAGCACCGCTTCGCTGATACCTGGGTCGCCCTCAACGACGAGGCGCGCCTGCGCATTCTCGCCGTGGAATGGGACGGCGTGGCCACCCACGATTCCGAGGCCACGGAAGGCGCCTACGTGCGCTCGCTTCTCGAGCTGGCGCCGGAAGGCTCGTGCCTCTTTTCGGCGAATTCCATGAGCATCCGTGCCGTGGACACCTTCTATGTAAAGGACGGAAAGCCCCTGGCTGTGATGGCCAATCGTGGACAGAACGGCATCGATGGCGTGGTTTCCACGGCGGTAGGCGCGGCGCAGCACTTCGCCCAGACGACGTTTCTCACCGGCGACTTCACGCTGCTGCACGACCTTTCCGGTTTGGCGCTCCAGCGCGAGATGTTGCTCCAGCGCCGCGGACCCGCAGGGACGCCGTCGCTGGTCATCGTTCTTCTGAACAACAACGGCGGCGCCATTTTCGACATGCTGCCCCAGGCCTCCGCCGACCCGTACTTCGAGCGGCTGTTCCTCGCGCCCCAGGACGTGCGCTTCACCGAAGCCGCCGCCGCCTTCGGCATCCCCTCGGCCAGCGTGCACACGGTCGGCGCCTTCCGCAGCGCCTACGAGCAGTTTCTCGGCACGCCGGGCATAAGCCTCATCGAGGTCGCCCTGCCCCTGCGCGGCGTCCGCGATCGCTACGCCCCCTATCAGCGATAACGCTTGTGGGTTCGGGTGAGTTGCGCGATGGCGGGACGATTACGGAGGGACGCGGTGGAACCGTGGTGAGATCTGCCGGTGAAGGGATGGCCCCCTGCATCCTTCTGCACGGGTTCGCTCAAACGCCTGCGTCGTGGGATGCGGTAGCGCAGCGGCTGCAGGCGGCCGGTCACCGCACCTGTGCACCCGATTTGTACGAGTGCAAGGGCGACCTCAATCTGTCAAGCGTTGAGGAGGTTTTGGAAGGTACGGAGGCGGGGGAAGACGGGGAGGGCGCGGAAGGCGACGCGAATGCCAAAAACGTCTCTGGGGCGGTGCGCGACCCGCTGACCTCCCTCGATGCGGCGTGTGATCGGGTGGCGGCCATCGTGCGTTTGGTCGCGCAGGTCGATGCCGCGCCCGTGCTCGTTGGCTATTCCATGGGCGGCCGCATCGCCGCTGAAACCGTGGTGCGCTATCCCAATCTGCCGCTGGCCGGGCTTGTTTTAGAAAGCGCGGGGCTCGGGCCTGCCGACGAAGCCGCTCGGGCCGCCTTAGCCGAGCGCAATGGCGCCTGGGCTCAGCGGCTTCGCGATGAGGGCGTTGCGGCCTTCATGGACTGGTGGGAGACGCTGCCGTTGTTCGCCAGCCAGCGTGCGCTTCCCGCGGAAGCGCGCGCCGCCATTCGAGCCGAGCGCACCTCCCGCGATGCAGAGCCTTTGACCCGCTCTCTGGAAGCCTGGGGTGCTCACCATCAAGCTGCCGAAACGGTTACGCTTGGCGTCCTTGCCGACCTGGCCAACCGCGGCGTTTCGGTGCTCTACGTTGCCGGCGTCCTTGATGAGAAGTACTCCGCGGTAGCCGCCCGCGTCCGCGCTGCCGGCCTTCCCACAGAGCTCGTCCCCGATGCTGGCCACAACGCGCACCTCGAAGCCTCTTCCAATTTTGCGGGAATCGTTGAAGGCGTTCTCGCTGAAGATGTTCTTGATGGAGATGCCTTGGCGCGAAATGTGGCTTCAAAATCACGAAAGATCGGATACGGGGCCTAAAAGAGACCTTCCCGCGGCCTTTTTGGCTTAGAAATCACGAAAGATCGGGCGAAGAGCGCCAAAAAGGCCTCTCAGTAATACAAAAGCGCTCGTTTTCCCAGGTGGCGTATTACAAAAAAGTCTCTACTACTCCGATCGCGCCGATTTTTCGTGATTTTCAAGCCAAAAAGGAACTCGAAGTCGCGAAAGGGACTTAATGTCATCACGGCTTCCTGATATCTTCTAAGCCATGGCCGCGACAGTCGTGGCTGCAGCACCTTCTCGCCGGCTTTTCCAAATTATGACTCACAAACACACTTTATTATGCTAAAGTGTCGGCCATGATTTTCGTTCAGGGACATAAAGGTGGCATGGATGCGGCGGCGCTCGCTGTGGCAAGCCAGCACATCGCCCAGCAGTCGTGTGCCCGCGAGGCCGCGGCTATCTTCGGTGTTCGCGCGATGACTCGGGGGGCCGGAGCGGTTGCGCTGACCTGCCGCGATGCGGTGGCCTGCGCCCTCATGAGCGCGCATAAGGCTGCCCAGTGTTGCACCGACGCGGTCGAGCGTGCGCTGGCCAGTGCGCACAAGGCGGCTCAGTGTATCGCCGAGGCGGCCCGCGCTGTTGCCAGCCAGCATGAAGCCCAGCAGTCCCTGCGCGAGGTCTCCCCACAATTTGAGTTCCGATACCAATAGCACACGGGTTTTCGCCCGTGGCTATTTTTTTGTAGCCCCGGGCGAAAAGTCGTGTGCGCCATCGGACGTATCCGCACACTGGAAGGAAAGAAGAGGGAAATGATCGCGAAAGTTCTTTTGGTAATCGCCTTCGTGGCCGTGGCCGTGGCGGTGGGCATCTACTGCCGTCGGCACACGGGCACCGTGGATGGCTTCATCCTGGGCGGCCGCAACGTCGGTCCGTGGATGAGCGCCTTCGCCTATGGCACGAGCTATTTCTCGGCCGTGGTGTTCGTCGGCTATGCGGGCCAGTTCGGCTTCAAGTACGGCATCTCGGCCACCTGGGCCGGCATCGGCAACGCTATCATTGGCTCGCTGCTTGCCTGGTGGGTCTTGGGCCCCCGCACCCGCGAGATGACCCATCGCCTGCAGGCCTCCACCATGCCGGAGTTCTTCGGCAAGCGCTATAACTCCCGGGCGCTGCGCATTGCGGCGGCGGCCATCATCTTCGTGTTCCTCATCCCGTATACCGCCAGCGTCTACAATGGCCTGTCGCGCCTGTTCGGCATGGCCTTCGCGCTGCCCTACGACGTATGCGTCATCGGCATGGCGGTGGTCACCTGCATCTATGTGGTGCTTGGCGGGTATATGGCCACGGTCATGAACGACTTCATTCAGGGCATTGTCATGCTGCTCGGCATCATCGCCGTCATCGTGGCGGTCATCTTGAACAACGGCGGCTTCTCCGAGGCCATCATCTCGCTGTCGCAGATCCCCGCCGAGGGTTCGGCCATGCAAGGCCCCTTCGTCAGCTTCTTCGGGCCCGATTTGTTCAACCTGCTCGGCGTTGTCATCCTCACGTCGCTGGGCACCTGGGGCCTGCCGCAGATGGTGCAGAAGTTCTACGCCATCAAGACCGGCCCGGCCATCAAGCAGGGTGCCATCATCTCCACCATCTTCGCCTTCGTGGTGGCCGGCGGCTCCTATTTCCTCGGCGGCTTCGGTCGCCTCTACGAGGGCCAGATCGAGTACGCCGCCAACGGCACGCCCATCTACGACTCCATCATCCCGACGATGCTGTCCACCTTGCCCGACGTGCTCATCGGCCTGGTGATTGTGCTCGTGCTGTCGGCCTCCATGTCGACGCTCTCGTCGCTGGTGCTCACGTCATCTTCTACGCTGACCATCGACTTTATCAACGGCAATATCATCAAGAACATGTCCGAGAAGAAGCAGCTCATCTGGATGCGTGGGTTGCTCGTGGTGTTCATCGCCATCTCCGCGCTCATCGCGTTGTTCCAGTATCATTCCTCGGTGGTGTTCATCGCCCAGCTCATGGGCTACTCCTGGGGTGCGCTCGCCGGCTCGTTCCTCGGCCCCTTCCTGTGGGGCTTGTACTCCGGCCGTATCTCGAAGGCGAGCGTGTGGTGCTCGTTTGCCGTGGGCGTGGGGCTGACGGCCGTGAACATGGGCCTGGCCCTGTCCGGTGGCACGCCGCTTATCGCGAGCCCCATCAACTGCGGCGCTCTGTGCATGATCCTTTCGCTCGTGATTGTGCCGGTGGTGAGCCTGTTTACGCCAGCGGTGCCTTTCCAGATTAAGCCGCCGACTCCGGAAAGCGCCATCGACCGCGAATACGACCGCGAACTCGCCCAAGAGGAGCTAGAAAGCGCCACCGCAAGCGCCGCCGCCGACGTGTAAGTGCGGAAAGCCACAACTGAAGACGAGAAACCTGGAAAGTCCCGCGTGATCGCGGGACTTTTCTCTGACCAACTCGGATATACTTAACGAGTTCTGTCACCAGAAGGCCGGGGGCAGGGCACCGATGCCGATCGCTTGCGGTGTCATGCCCTCGGCCTCTTGAGGAAGGAAGGTCATGGAAGGGTTCGAACTCATTGCCACGGGCCTGTGGTCCATTGTGCCGCCGATTCTGGCACTGGTCCTGGCGCTCATCACCAAGGAGGTGTATTCGTCGCTGACCATCGGTGTGTTCACGGGCATGATCATCTACCAGTTCACGTTGAACGGCGCCGGTGGCGAGCAGCTTATCGCCTCGTTCACCATGGTGCCCCAAATGATGGCCGAGCAGATAGCCGGCAACGGGGCGCTGTTGTTATTCCTTGCGCTTTTAGGGGCGCTCACCGTGGTCATTGCCACGGCCGGCGGCTCCCGCGCCTATGCGGAATGGGTCACCACCCATGTGAAGAACGCCCGCGCCGCTTCAATTCTCACGGCGCTGCTTGGCATCATCATTTTCGTGGACGACTACTTCAACTGCCTCACCGTGGGTGCCGTCATGCGCCCGGTGACGGACAAGTTCCGCGTCAGCCACGAGAAGCTCGCTTGGATTATCGACTCCACGGCGGCCCCGGTCTGCATCATCGCACCGGTGTCCTCCTGGGCGGTGGCCGTGGGCGGCTATATGGGCGAGGACGGCTTCAACACTTTCGTGGCCTCCATCCCCTACAACTTCTACGCGCTGCTGACCATCTTCTTCGTGTTTTTCATGCTGTTCCTCCAGAAGGATTTCGGTCCCATGGCCGCGGCTCAGGCCGATGCCGAGGGGCGCATTCCGGCTGAGGGCTCGGCGCTGGAGGCGATGTCCCTCGCTCGTATCGCCGACAAGGCCCAGGTCGATTTGGAAGGCGCGCCGAACATCCCCACGGTGGTGACCGAGGAGGGCGACATCGACGACGCCGCCGCCGGGGCCATTGAGGAGTACAAGGGCCTGAACATCTCCGAGCGCGGTACCATCTGGGATCTTATCGTGCCCATTTTGGTGCTCATCGTGTTCTCCATTCTGGGCATGATGTACATGGGCGGCTTCTTCAGCGGCGTCGACTTCGCCACGGCTGTGGGCGAGAACCCGGTCATGGGCCTGTGCATCGGCGCGGTGGTGGCCCTGTGCGTGGCGGCTGCCATGTTCCTGCCGCGCAAGCTCATGAACCTGGGCGGTTTCGTGGAGGCCATGTCGGAAGGCGTGCGCTCCATGATCGGCGCTATCATGATCCTCGTGCTGGCCTGGTCGCTCGGCGGGTGCTGCCGCTACCTCTTGGGCACCGGCGAGTTCGTATCCGGCTTCCTGAACGGCCTGGGCGTGGGGCTCGACCTTCTGCCGGCCATCATCTTCCTGGTGGCGGCGTTCATCGGTTTCGCCATGGGTACGAGCTGGGGCACCATCGCGCTCATTCTGCCCATCATTATCGGCGTGTTCGCAGCCGACGATCCGCTGTTCCTCGTGGCTGTGGGCGCGGCGCTGGCCGGCGCAGTGTACGGCGACCACATCTCGCCCATCTCGGATACCACCATCCTGTCCTCGGCGGGCGCGAAGTGCAACCATCTGCGCCACGTGGCCACGCAGATTCCCTACGCGACGCTGGTTATGATCGTGTGCTTCGTGGGCTACATTATCGCCGGCATCACCAAGACGCCGTGGATCTCGCTCGCGCTCGGCGTGGTGCTCATCGTGGCAGCCGTGCTCGTGCTGGTGAAGATGGAGGCGGGGAAGGCTGCTGCGGAGCAGTAAGATCTCGGCGCCTAGAAAAAGGTTGTTCGATCGTCATAGAACGCCGCGATCTAGAGTGGTGTATCGCAGAAGGTCGCAGCCCTCATGGGCTGCGACCTTTTCTATTTAATTACGCTTTTGTCGATGGTCCGTGACACGAGTTCGATGAGTTCATCCTGAGAGCTAACTCGAAGCTTGTCGTATATATGCCTGATGTGGGTTTTGACTGTTCCGTTTGCAAGGTAGAGTGTCTTGGCTATGTAGGGACCGCTGTAGCCGTTGGCCAAAAGCGCAAGAACGTCGCACTCGCGAGCTGTCAGTTGTTGGAAATATGCTGAAAGCTTCTTTTTTTCGTTCATATCGGAAACAATCGGCTCATCTGCGCTCGCTGTCGGCTGGTAGTTGAGGATATGTCGAATTAACGCGCCGGCAGAGAAAAACACCAATATGGATGTTGCCGATACAACAAGGAGGGGTATTAACTCAAAGGGGATGGCGACAGAAGTCGGGTAGCTAAATGCGGCAACGGCGATATAGAACGGTATGATTTGTGCAGCGTACTCGTAGTAGGCAAACGTCGAGGGCCTTATCGCGGTCATCTTCAAATATAGAGGAAGCTGGAAGAGGTTCTGCGTTGACCACACAATCTCCGCCATCAGCGCACCAAGAGACACCAGACCTAATGGACTATTGTCAAAGAAGCTCACAATGATGAAGCAAATGGAAAAGATCGGAGTTACAACGACAAAATAAAGGCTGCTCCTCGATTCACGGCCAAGCGTTAACACGCCCCCCAGAAGCAAGAGCGTAGTCAGCAAAGCGACAACGATGAGCAGAGGTGATTCAGAGGCGCCTGCGGGAGCGAGGGTAGATAGGCATAAAGTGAATCCCAGTGCTGCTCCATAAAGAACGCGGGCGCCAAAATAGAGGACGCGGGTACGAGGTACTGATTCTTTTATCACATCGTTTCTGCTTAAGGATTGACTCTTGATAGCTTCATCAAGCAGCTCGGCATTTTTCTGTATACCTACGAAGCCAAAGTTGATGACGGCGCTCGCCATCGCCGCAAACAGCATGAGAGTGAGTGCCGCATGGGCGCTCATTAGATTTGAAAAGAGAAACAGGGCGACGGAGGAGAGTACGGCTCCTGATGTGTACCAAGCGACATCCGTTGCCCGCTTCAGCGAGAAGTGGAAATTCCATTGGATATTGATAAACAAAGTCGCTAATCTGCCACACACGCCGATAGCCACTCCAAGTACGGCTGCTGCGTCACTTCCTGACTTTTCAATCCAAAATTGCCAAAGGAGAAGCAGACACCACAAGCTACAGAGAAGAAGGCTGAGAAGTGCAAAAATGCGTCTTGCAGGTCCACCCGCTAGAAGGGGGACAGCTAACACGAAGAGAATTGCAACTAAGGCGCAAAATGCGAAAGAAGGGTATTGAAAGTACTCATACCCAGTAATCTCGGTAATTCTCCCCGACAAAGACATGAGCAAAACGTAGAGTGCGCAAGCTTTTCCCGTAATAACGGCCGCTGCAGTACCCCAGCATTTCATAGGTGCCCCTCCTTAGGTCCTTTGGTCGCATATTATCAGAAAAGTATGCTTAGACAGGTAATTTACCCCTTTAGGGTAGAGGAAATTGCGCCTTGGAGGGGGAGCAAAATATCCGTTTACGGTCGATGCGATTAAACGTCAAGGGCGAGAGAATCTTGTTCGTCAGCACATGAAGCATTGGCTGGCATCGAGAGAACGCGTCGCCCACGACGGGCAACGGAACTAAAGGAGGACGGCAATTATGAAGAGCATGAGCAGACGAGGGTTTCTGGCGGGTGCCGGTATGATGGCAGCGGCGGCGGGATTGGCCGGCTGCGCTCCTCAGAGCCCAGAAGCATCAAGTAATGAAGGGCTGGCAGAAACCGGTACCACGAATCAGGACGCTCGTTGGAGCTGGTCTGTGGTGCCGGAGCCTCCCTCTGCAGACGAAATTTCCGAAGAGGTCGATTGCGAGATTCTCGTAATCGGTCTGGGTTCTGCGGGCGTGCCTGCCACCGTGTATGCTGCCGCCATGGGAGCCGATGTGGTAGCCGTTACCGCCAGCGCTACACCCGAGGGAGAAGGTGCCTACATCGGCGCCTACAATTCCAAGTATAACGAGCAGTATGGCATCAAGTACGATCCCGCGGAACTCCGCTCCGAGTACGCTTACTGGGGATTCGGCTCTAACAACGGCGATGTTACGGGAACTATCTGGGATCGCTCCGGCAATGCCGTGGACTGGTTCGCAGAGTATTGCAACGATGTCTGGAAGTTCGAGTGCGGACCCGACAGCGTCATCAATGAAGGTATTCACATTCGCGATACGGCAACGCATATGGTTTACGTGTTCCCGGATCCCGATGAGGAGCAGGCGCAGGAGCGCGTGTACAACGGCTTCCCCAAGTTCCTCCAGGCAGCTTGCGATAAGGCTGAAACAAAAGGTGCTCGTATCTTCTACTCTACGCCCGCTCGTCAGCTTATTCGCGAGGACGGCGGCAGGGTAACAGGAGCGTATGCACAGAAAGAGGACGGAACGTACTTAAAGGTGAACGCCTCGCTCGGTATCGTTCTCGCTACGGGCGATTTTCACCAAAATGATGAAATGCTCGAGGCTTGGCTGCCTCTCATGCGCGGCGATTTGCAAACGCGCAATCCTTACGGTACGGCTCAGGGCGACGGTCAGAAGATGGCTTGGTGGGTTGGAGCAGCGCAAGACAGCGGCCCCTTTAATATCGGTCTGTGCTGGCCGCACGACTTCACTTTTGCGCAGAATTCGCCTTCCCGTTGGGGCTCGCTGCCTTGGCTTCGCGTGAATATCGCGGGCTATCGCTATACGAATGAAACCATCGGATCGCACGAGTGGTACTCGACGAGCCCCATGTGCATGATCGACGTGAAGCAGCCTGGTCATACTGGTTATCAAATTTGCGATAGCAAATTTGGCAAAATGCTCAAAGATGACGAGAGCGAGATTGCCATTTTCAACGACTGTGTCGAGCGCGGTGTTATCTGGCAGGCGGACACTATTGAAGAGCTCGCAGAGAAGGTTGGGTTCACCGACCCGGAGCGACTTGTCGAGACTGTGAAGCGCTATAACGAGGTATGCGCTAGCGGGTCCGACACAGACTTTGGCGTACCTTCGGAGTATCTGGCTTACTCGAGCGTTGTGGAGCCTCCCTTCTACTGCATGCATCGCGAAGTACTGAAGCAGTGGACCGACGGTGGCGTGAACACCAATCGCTACGGTCAGGTCCTCGATGCAGAGTGCGAACCCATTGAGGGTCTGTATGCTGCTGGCAATATCCGATCGGGCCTTTGCGGTACCCATTATCTTTGGAAGTCGTTTGGCTCTAACAAGTTGAATGCAACAACGGGTGGCATGCTTTGCGTAAAGCATATGCTTGGCACTTGGGATGAGGAGTTCTAAGTTCTAGCATTCGAAGCCCTCCTCTTTAGCCGCCGCAACGCATCCCTCCCACGTTGCGGCGGTTTGCTATTGCGGGGATTAATGCTCTGCCATCGTTTGGTGCAGCGATATTATGACTGGCAATCAAGCAAGAAAGAAGTTAAAGCTAGATTGTCGGGCAATGTGAAAAAGCCCCTGAACAGGGGCTTTTTCTGTGGGTGATTACGGAAGCGGCGCGGTCCTAGGCCGCGGCAGCAGCTTCGGCGAGCAGGCGCTGGCTCTCGGCGATAAGGCGTCCGGCCAGAAATTCCTTGCCCATGGACTCATCCTGGGACGCGTCCAGCAGCATTTGCAGCGTGATGCTGTCGAAATAGGCGTCGTAGCCGGTGAGAACCAGATCGTACGCTTGCTTGATGCCCTGCACCATGGACGCGTCGGCGCGACCCTTGCGGCGGGCGCGTGTGGTGTCCTTGGCGTCGTCGTCCAGCGCGTTTACCACTTGCAAAAGCGTGATCTTCGAGGGCTCCTTGGCCAGGCGGTAGCCGCCGTGCTTGCCCGGGCGCGCCTCGATGATGCCGGCGTTGCGCAGCAGCTGCGCGAGCTGGATGAGATAGTCGCGGGGGATGGACATGTCCTGGGCGATATCCTTCGACGAGCAGGTTTGGCCCTGCGCGGCCAGATACAAAACGGCACGCAGTCCATAATCGGTTGATGCTTTGAGTTGCACTGCAGCCTCCTAACGGGTCGACACCTCGGGGCTTGCAGCGTGCGCCGCATCGACGGCCGCATCCGACGAACCGCCGGTGCGCGTCACCCCCAGGTGTGCCGGAAAGCGGTCTTCTTGCCTTCCGACACTTGCAGTTTAGCCATGGGCGGCGCGTTAATACAAGGGTTGTACCAAACGATGAGCGCACCGATTCGCATACGTTGCCGCCACGTTAAATTCGCCGCCGATTTCGCAGGTGAAAGGGCATCAGGATTGGATTCATAGGGCGTTGGACGAGAAAACTAGGTAGCGTAAAACTTAAGTAGGGTTTGAGCGTCTCATGTTTTTCTTAAAATGTGGTGGTATGGTGGGTGCGGGCTAGACGGAGAGAGTTTAAATGAGGAGGATCGCTGGTGATTGACCCCGTAACTAACGCACTTACTCCGGAGGCGAAATTTTTATTATTCGCACTCTTCATGGCGATCTTGGTTCTGGTCGCCGTGATCGTACTAGTGGCAATTATAAGAGGACTCCCTAGGAGAAAATTTAACAAAGAGTACGGCATTGATCTGTCGCGTCAAATAAAAGTTAAGCACCGCAAGCAGGCTTTAGGGGGTGACGGTCTCTTTACTCTCGGATGGCCTGTATGGGCAAGTGCCAAGAAAGATGGCACTCGGGATAGGCGTGTGAAGGGAAACTCAATCATATGGATTTCGAGCGTTCTCGATATTGATGGATGGCATCTTGAGGGGAAAGACCCTTTTGTATTCTACTGGGTGGTCAATAAGTTGCGCGCCCAAGGGAATAGGATCCGACTGTGCTCTGAGGAGGCAGATAAACGGCAGTGGCTTCTAGCCGAAGCCGCATCACAAGCGAAGAGCGATTCGATTGATGAAATAATCGCTCGCTTCGAAAGCCGACCATCTGAATTTGAAGCATACTGCGCGGATATCTTTGCCGCCTTAGGCTGGGAGGCCGAAGTTACTCCCCCTGTTCGTGACGGAGGGTTTGATCTTCGTCTGAGAGACACCCAAGGCCAAACGATTATCGCAGAGTGTAAATGCTATGCTCCGGCAAATAGAGTGGGGCGTCCCGTAATTCAGAAACTGCATGGGGCAAATGCAATTGAGGGGGCGGACAGGATGATGGTGATTACAACATCAACATTTTCCTCTGATGCGGTTCTCTATGCTAATCAGGTTGACATAGAACTGTTCGATGGAGATCGTCTGTTTGAATTGCAAGAGATGGCATGGGGATCCTATAGCGATGCGAAGCCTGTAACGGAATATGACTGTCGCCTGACCACCGCCGAACTCAAAGAATATTGTCCAGAAGATATGTTTTATTAGGCGAAGTAAAATGCTTTGCCAAGCTAGGCGAGCCCCATCACCTGCATGACGAGCAGCACCGCGGTCAGCGCCGCCACCACACCGACGGTGGCCCACAGAAGCACCTTCGACACGCGCCCGCTTCGGTAGTCGCCCATGATGTACTTGTCCGCCGAGATGATGGCCATGAGTGCCAGCAGAATGGGCAGAATCACGCCATTGACGAACTGGGCCGTCAGCATCATGCCCAAAAGGTTCACGTCGGGAATGAGCACCACGATGGCCGAGAACGCGATCACGAAGGTGAAGATGGACTTGAACGTGGGGGCCTCGCGCCATTTGAAGGACACGCCCGCTTCCCAGCCGAAGGCCTCGCAGATGACAAATGCGGTCGTCAGCGGCAGCACGCAGGCGGCCAGAAACGACGCCGCGATGAGCCCCACGGCGAAGAGCGCCTCGGCGTAGGGGCCGGCGAAGGGGGCGAGCGCCGCAGCGGCATCGGCCGCCGAGTCAATGGTGATGCCGGCGGGGAAGAGCACCGCACCTGTGGTCACGATGATGAACCAGGCCACCACGCAGGCGGCGATGGTGCCGGAGACGGCGTCGGCCTTCTGCGAGAAAAGGTCTTTGGGCGTGAGGCCCTTCTCTACCACGTTGCTCTGTGAGAAGAACATCATCCAAGGCGCGATAGTGGTGCCGATCATGGCGATGACGAGCGAGATGAAGCTCACATCGCCGACAAAGGTGGGCACTACGGTGTCATGCAGCGCCTCGCCCCAGTTCGGTTGCGCGAGGAACGCCGCCACCACATAGGTGAGAAACACCAGCGACAGCCCGAGGAACACCCGCTGCACGCGCTTGTAGGAGCCGCCCACCACGAGCAGCCACACGCCGAGGGCCGCCACGGGCACCGAAATGTACTTCGACACGCCGAACATCTCCATGCCCGAGGCGATGCCGGCGAACTCGGAGAACGTCGTGGCCACGTTGCCCACCAGAAGCGCCAGCATGGCGAAGGCGGCGATGCGGATGCCGAAGCGCTCGCGGATGAGCGCGGCGAAGCCCTTGCCCGTGACGGCGCCCATGCGGCCGGCCGTGGTCTCCACGACGGCGAGCAGCACGCACATGATGGGGATGACCCACAGGGTGCCGAAGCCGAAGTTCGCACCGGCCGTGGAATAGGTGGAGATGCCGCCGGCGTCGTTGCCGGCCATGGCGGTCACGATGCCGGGGCCCATGGCCGCCAGCACCAGCAGTAGCTTCGACGGCTTTTTCGTCGCGGCGGGGCCGATCTGCTCGCCGGCGGGAATGCCCGTATCGGCGACCTCCTCGGCTGCCTGGTGCCGCGCGCTCTCTTCGGCGCCCAGGCGCCCGGCGGCCGTTGTGCGCATGTCCTTCGCGTTCATGGCAGCCTCCTAGTAGTGCAGGCCGCCGAGATGCAGCGAGCCCGCCAGTTGCAGCAAAATCAGCGAGTAAAGGAACAGGCCCATGAGAGACGCGACGGTAATGCCGGCAATCGACAGCACATTCATCTTCGTCTTGTCGCCCGCCACATCGTCCTCGATGGCGTCCCAGGCGTCGTCGGTGGTGACGATGCCGAGCAGGGTGCCGTGCTCGTCCACCACGGGCATGGCCGGGATGTCGTACTTGAAGATGTCGGCGGCCACGTCCTCCTCTTCCTCGGAGGGAAGGCAGCTGATGATGTCGTCGTACATGATGTCGCCCATGAGGCGGTCGGCGTTATACAGAACGAGCGTGCGCAGGGAGTTCACGCCGAGCAGCTTGCCGTACTCATCGGTGATGTACACGTAGTGCACCGTCGGATGATCCTCGGGCAGCGCGCGCAGCACTTCGATGGTGTCAGCCACGGTGGCCGTCTTCGGCACGGAGACGAACTGGGTGGTCATCATGCCGCCGGCGGTGCCGTCCTTGTAACCGAGCAGGCGGCGGATTTCCGCGGCGTCTTCCACGCCCATGAGGCGGAGCAGCGTCTCGGCCTTCTCGTAGGGAAGGTCGCGCACGATGTCGGCGGCGTCGTCGGGGTCCATGTTGCCGATGAGCTCGGCGGCCCGGGCGTCGGGCAAGTCGTCGATGAACTCGGCTTGGTACTCGTCTTCCATCTCGGAGATGGCCTCGGTGGCGCGGCTGTCGTCCAGGTGCGCGAACACGCTGGCGCGCTGCTGGGGGTCCAGCTGCTCCAGGATGTCGGCTACGTCGGCGGGGTGCAGCTCGTCCAAGCGGCGGTGGGTCACCGACAGCTGCACTTCGGACAGGTCGCGGTCGAGCAGATCCATGTAGTTCCAGGCGATGAGCTGCTCGTCCACCTTCTTGTGGAAGAGCTTCGCCACGTTCACGACGGCCTTTTCCAGCAGCGGATGCAGCCCGCGCAGGATGCCGCGCACGCCCACCTCGGCACCGAGCAGGCGCAACTGCGTGCCGGACTGTGAGAGCTTCAGGTCGTTCACGCGCACGACCTTAAGGCCCTGGGTGTCGACGATCTGGCGGTCCATAAGGTCGCGGGCCAGCAGCACCTCGTCGGGCTGCAGGTAGCTGAAGCGGATGTCGTGGGCGTCCACCGACAGCGTGATGCCGTCGTCGTCGAAGGTGTCGACGTACTTGCGCCACGAGATCATGAACGGCACGCGCCCGGGCCCCTGGAAGGCCAGGCTCGTGATGCGCGGAAAGACCTCGCCGGTGGAAATGGCCAGGTCGGATATGGTGCCGAGTCGCTCGCCTTGGGCGTCGACTACGGGCTCGCCGATCATTTGAGAGAGATAGAGCATGTGCGTTCCTCCGTGCGGTGGGCATCAGCGCATCGGAATGGGACGGCGTGCGCGAGTCGCTGACTCTGCGAGATTAAGCGCGGTGACGCCCAGGGCGATGGATGATGCTCAGCAGTCGTCCCTTCCGACGACCGCGCGGAGGCGAGAAGCCGGAAGTCTACATACTGTGAGGTTTCGATTTTCGAACCTTCAAGTACGTTCCTTTCCTTGGCCTGACAAAAAAAGAACCGCTCGAGGCGGCTTCTATTCTGTTCTGAACGATCTAAAATGGTGCGCCGTGAGGGATTCGAACCCCCGACGTACTGATTCGTAGTCAGTCCCTCTATCCAGCTGAGGTAACGGCGCACTTCCGAACAGCAACGACTATTTAACCATGACCCCAAAGCCTTGTCAACGAGAATTTTCAACTTTTTTGAAAATGCGCCGTTCGCCGCGCGGGGCGGCGGTCGCCGAAGCCCCCGCGCGCCCCGCCTTGTGCAGGCGTTAGAATAGTCCGATACCCGTGTAGCGACCATTTTCCGGGAGGGTGCCCCATGGCCATGGAAATAGATGAAGCCGTCATCCGCGTGGACAACCATGCCGAAATCGACGAGGTCGAGCCTATCGAGATCAGCGACGACGAGGCCCGTCGCGTGCGCCTGTACGAGAACTTCTACCAGGTGAACTCCATCGACCCGGCGCTGTACGCCGCCCACGACGTGAAGCGCGGCCTGCGCAACGCCGACGGTACCGGCGTGCTGGCGGGCATGACCAACATCTCCAACGTTCACGGCTATGTGATGTCCGACGGCGAGAAGATGCCGGCCGAAGGCTCGTTGCGCCTGCGCGGCTACGACCTTTACGACCTTCTGGGCGATTTGGATCCGACGCGCCGCTTCGCTTTCGAAGAGGTGGCCTATCTGCTGCTCATGGGAGAGCTGCCGACGCAGGAGCGCCTCAACCGGTTCGTGGAAGTGATCGATTCCCAGCGCGAGCTGCCCGACGGATTCACGGCCAGCACGCTTATGGTGGACACCTCGCCCGATCTCATGAACATGATGGCTCGTTCCATCCTGCGCCTGTACGCGGCCGACGAGTCCGCCGAGGACCGCTCTCCCGAGCACGAGATTCACACAGCGCTCTCGCTCATCAGCCGCCTGCCGCGCATCATGGTGCTGGCCTACTACGCCAAGCAGGCCGCCTTCAACCACGAATCCATGATCATGCACCGCTTCGTGCCCGGACAGTCCACGGCCGAGACCATCTTATCCATGCTGCGCCCCGACCGCTCGTTCGCACCGGAAGAGGCCCGCATGCTCGACATCATGCTGTGCCTGCACGCCGAGCACGGCGGCGGCAACAACTCGTCGTTCACGACCCATGTGCTCTCCTCGGCGGACACCGACCCTTATTCCACCTATGCGGCGGCCTTCGGCTCGCTGAAGGGCCATCGCCACGGCGGCGCGAACCATCAGGTGCGCGCCATGCAGGCGGAGATCAAGGAAAATGTGAAGAACTGGGAAGACGACGACGAAGTGGCCTCCTACCTGGCGAAGATCGTGAACAAGCAGGCCTACGACGGCACGGGGCTCGTCTACGGCATGGGGCACGCGGTGTACACTTTGAGTGACCCGCGCGCCGTCATCGGCAAGCGCTTCGCCGAGCAGCTGGCCGCCGGCACGGAATACGAGGCTGAGCTGAACCTGCTGAAATCCATCGAGCGTTTGACGCCCGAGGTCTTCGCCCGCGAGAAGGGCTCCACCAAGGAGCTGTGCGCGAACGTGGACATGTACTCGGGCTTCATCTACTCCATGATGGGCATCCCCGAGGATCTGTTCACGCCGCTCTTCGCCTGCGCTCGCATGGCCGGCTGGGCAGCGCACCGCTTCGAGGAAATCGCCGCCGGCAAGCGCATCATCCGCCCCGCCTACAAAAACACCATCCGCGGCACCAAGCCCTACGTCCCGATCGAGCGGCGGTAGGGATCGGAGCCGGCAAGGCTGGTATACCCGGTGACAGAACGCCCGGTTTTGCGCCGGTCGAGCGGCGATGGGGGTCGGACACGGCAGCACTGCTAGCCTGGTGACAAAACATCCCTGTTTCGTGCGCGTTTTTGGATTTATATAGGCATCGGTCTTCCGTTTCGTAGCGCGCGCCAACTCGTCACGCAAAGCATGATGGGTCTGACCAGGCAAAATGCAAATGTGGCATTCCCGCACCTCCTGACTAGGATCTTAGCAGGCTTTCTGAATGTCTATATAAGTCCATAAATGTGCACAGGAGGGTCTTGTTTTGTCACCGACAAGGGTCGAGATTTGAAAAAGGCCCGAGCGAGTCGGGCCTTGGAGGTTCTGGCGGAGGCGGTAGGATTTGAACCCACGGTACCTTTCGGCACGACAGTTTTCAAGACTGCTTCCTTAAGCCACTCGGACACGCCTCCGCATCATCGGGCTGTCGCCGCTGTGCGGCGAACGCGACGCACAGGATACCACATTCCGCTGCGATTATGGGGAATCGCCTGCTTTGCCGCGTCGCGCGGCGGTTGTTTGCGCGGCACCGCTTATAATTCCCTCCATGAACGAACATCGCACACTGGAAGAGCAGCAGGCGCTGGACGCGCAGTATATGGCGCTGGCCTTGGAAGAGGCGCGGGCTGCGGGCGCGGCGGGGGAGGTGCCCATCGGGGCCGTCGTGGTGTACGAGCCCATCGACCGCGGCACGCGCCGGCCGATGGCCGAGCCGCGCGTCATCGCTCGGGGCCGCAACCGCCGCGAGGCCGATCGCGACCCGGCCGGGCACGCGGAATTCCTCGCCATGAAAGAGGCGGCCCGCGTATTGGACGCCTGGCGTCTAACCGATTGCACCGTCTACGTCACGCTGGAACCCTGCATCATGTGCGCCGGTCTCATGCACCAGGCGCGCATTGCCCGCTGCGTGTACGGTGCGCCCGACCAGAAGGCGGGTGCGGTGGGCACGCTGTACGACATTCACGCCGATGGGCGCCTGAACCACCAGTTCGAAGTGACCGGTGGCGTGCGGGAGGAAGAGTGCGTGGCCCTGCTGCGCGACTTCTTCCGCGCCCGGCGCAAGAAGCCGATGTCAAATCTTGGATGAGGCGTGGCCGGTCTCGCCTACGAGTCAACCCATTTATCTCTCCGGCGCAAATGTATCTAAAATTTGAGCGCAAATCTCTCCAACAGAATATCGCAAATCAGTGTAAAATACGATGTAGATAATGAAATCGGATAAGCTCTGAGAAGGGAGTAAGCGACAGTGCAGTATCGCAATCGCATTGCCGATCGAGAGCTTGAGTTTCGTCTGGAATCTTTCGGTGCAACGCTTATTGTGGGCCCTAAGGGCTGCGGTAAAACTACCACAGCGAAGCAGAAAGCCGCCAGTGTCGTGGAGCTGCAAGATGAGGATAAGCGCGACAATTACCTTGCTGTAGCGGCAACGCAGCCTTCGCGGCTGCTGGAGGGCCCGAAGCCGAGGCTCTTCGACGAGTGGCAAGATGCGCCGAAACTATGGGGCGCTGTTCGCAAGTCGGTGGATGATGAGCAAAAGAACGGGCTCTATATTCTTACTGGATCGACGTCGCAAGAGGTGGACACCCCGCATACGGGTACTTTGCGCATCTCAACGTTGAAGATGCAGCCGATGAGCCTTTTCGAGAGCGGCGAGTCAGAGGGCTCCGTATCTCTTAAAGCGCTCTTTGATGATTCGACGAGTTATGACGGCTGCACCTCGAAGCTTTCCATCGATGAGTTGATCGTGGCGATATGCCGAGGAGGATGGCCGCACGCCATCAACAACGCCTCCTTGCGTTCGCAGCTAGCAGTGGCCAAGGATCTCTTTCGCCAAACATGCTTTGTTGATATGTCTAACATAGATGGACAAAAGAGAAATCCGCGCTGGGCTGAAGCGATTCTGCGCTCCTACGCACGCAATCTATGCACTTTAGCAGAGACGAAGACGATCTACTGCGACGTGCGAGCAACGACGGAGCTGTCTGAGTCGACGTTCTACGATTATCTTGAAGCGCTCGAAAAACTCTACATTGTTGAGGACGTTCTTGCCTGGTGCCCGGCCATTAGATCCAAAACGGCAATACGGGCTTCGAGAAAGCGAAACATGGTAGACCCGTCAGTTGCCGTCGCCGCGCTTGGACTGAGCCCAGCGTATTTCAACGAGGATTTCAAAACGTTAGGCTTCCTCTTTGAGTCGCTCTGCATGAGGGATCTGAAGGCATATTCCTCGGCGCTCGGGGGCGAGTTGTCGTACTATCGCGACCGGTACGGATTGGAGGCCGATGCGGTGCTCCATCTTGACGATGGGCGGTATGCGCTTGTTGAATTCAAGCTGGGCGAAAGCGAAATTGATGAAGGCGCAAAGCATCTTCTTGAAATTGAGCGGCTTGTTTCCGAGCGCAACAAAAAGGAGGAGCAAGTTCCATTACGTCTTCCCGACGTGAAGCTCGTTATCACCGCCACCGAGTACGGCTATCGTCGTGAAGATGGTGTCTGCGTGGTGCCCATTGGATGCTTGAGACCATAGGTTTCCAGTTTTGGTCAACTGGATTTCTGACCTGTCTCTATTCCTGGCGGAGATTTGAAAGAGCGCTGGTGACTCTCTCAGGCGTCGCTTTCCCATTCGCTATAATTTTTCCCACGAACGAATGACGAACGCCTAGGGAGCGGCAAGCGGCCGACTACGGAAAGGAACGCGAATGACCGAGAACGCCCAGCGCAATCGCGAGGCGGAAGTGAACCTGCTGGCGGCGGCCCGGGAGGCCCAGTGGTCGGCGGCTGCTTTCATGGGGCCGAACACGATGAAGCTGGTGTCGCCGGCGAAGGTGAACCTGCTTTTGGCCATTGGGGCGCGCCGCGAGGACGGCTACCACGATGCCGATACCATCATGCACGCGCTCGCGTTGCATGACACGCTGTATTTGCGTGCGGAAGATATCTCGGCGGATGAACTGGCGAAGAGCGTTGTCGAAGGGGCGTCTCGCGAGGACGTTGCCGTGGGCGGCCCGGCGGACAACCTCGTCATGACTATCGACCTGGCCGACCGCACGGGCCAGGACTTGAACGTGCCGGCGGCTGACAATCTCGCCTTCAAAGCTGCTGATCGCCTGTCCCGGGCGGTGGGTCGCGACCTTCCCGAGGCCATCCAGCTGCGCATTGAGAAGCACATCCCGGCCCAGGGCGGCTTGGGCGGCGGCTCGTCGAACGCGGCGGCGGTGCTCGTGGGCCTTGCGAAGGCGTGGGGCCTTGCGGCCGATGACGAGCGCGTGGCCGACGTTGCCCGGTCGCTTGGGGCTGACGTGGCGTTTTTCCTCCACGGGGGTTGTGCCTTGCTCGGCGGTGTGGGCGAGGTTTTGCAACGCCGTCTGGAAACGTCGCGGCGCTCCGTGGTGCTGGTGAAACCAGCAGAGGGCGTCTCCACCGCCGCGGCCTACGAGCGCTTCGACGCCGCCCCGCGCCCCGTGCCCCAAGACGTGCTCGCTTGCGACCTCGCCGCTACTCGCGCCGACGACGTGGTTCTCGCCAACAACCTCGCGCCGGCGGCCGAGGCCCTGTTGCCCGAGCTGCCCTCCATTCGCGAATGGCTCGCGGAACAGGCGGGCAGCGAAAGCGTGCTCCTCTCAGGCAGCGGCTCGGCCACTTTCGCGCTGGTGGACACGTTCGCCGAGGCCAGCCGCATCGCCACGGCTGCCACGGCCCACGGCTGGTGGGCACGCCCAACGAGCCTCTCCGGCCTGCGCGCCGCCGTCGCCCCCACGCGCTAGGGGGCGCTGGGTAACGAATGGCCGCGCCGCCGTTCCGCACCGGTCATTTTCGTATACACTGGTGTCGCTTCAAGCGCGCCCGTCAAAGTCTGCCGGGCATCTCGTCGATGCCGCCGAAGAGAGAGGATGAGAAATGGGCTTTCTCGCTCGCCTGTCCCGCGTCGTCCCTTTGCTCATCATCATGGCGGTGGCGGCGGGGCTCATCTACGTGGTGGTTACCTACCGCCATTCTCCGGCTCGCGCCAAAGAGGTGCTCATCAAAATTTTCACCTGGTTTAACGGCATCGTCGTCGGCTTTTTCGCCCTGGTGTCGGTGTACGCCTTTTTCGACGATGCTCCGGCGGTGCTCGACCTCTCGCTCAGCTTCATGATCGTGGGTCTTGTCGGCCTCCTCATCACCCGCATCGCCAACTGGCGCTTTCTCAAGCACAACCCCAACTACCGCAAAAAGCGCCTCGCCGCCACCACCCGCCGTCGCTGGCCATGGGGGAAATAAAAAAACTCCCTGTAGGGAGTTCGAGAAAAGGCAAAGTGGCGGAGGAGTAGGGATTCGAACCCTAGATGCCCTTGTGGGGCATACTCACTTAGCAGGCGAGCACCTTCGGCCTCTCGGTCACTCCTCCGCGTAATGTTGTATCTTACCTGACCTTTGAACGTTTCGCAACGAATAAATCGGCGACTTTGGTAATCTACGCAATAAGGAACCGCACATTGCCAGGGAAAGGAAACGCGCATGATCGGTCGCTACACTCGTCCGGAAATGGGTCGCATCTGGGAACTTGAGAACAAATTCGCCATTTGGAAGGAGATCGAGGTTCTGGCCTGCGAGGCCCAGGCTGAGCTCGGCCAGGCGGGCATCACGCGCGAGGAGGCCCAGTGGATCCGCGATCACGCCGACTTCACCGTTGAGGAGATCGACGAGATCGAGAAAGTGACGAATCACGACGTCATCGCGTTCACCACCTGCATGGCCAACTACATTGACGCCGACATCCCCGAGGGCGCCGACAAGCCCAGCCGCTGGGTGCACTACGGCATGACCTCCTCCGACCTGGGCGACACGGCCCTGTCCTATCAGGTCACGCAGGCTTGCGACATCATCATCGACGACATCAAGCGTCTCGGCGAGACCTGCAAGCGCCGCGCCTTCGAGTTTCAGAACACCCTGTGCGTCGGTCGCACCCACGGCATTCACGCCGAGCCCATGACCTTCGGCATGAAGTTCGGCAGCTGGGCCTGGGCCTTAAAGCGCGCCCTCATCCGCATGGAGGAGGCCCGCGCCGTGGCCGCCACGGGCGCTATCTCGGGAGCTGTGGGCACCTATTCCTCCATCGACCCCTACGTGGAGCAGTACGTGTGCGAGAAGCTGGGCCTCACGCCCGATCCGCTGTCCACCCAGGTGCTGGCCCGCGACCGCCACGCCCAGGTGATGGCGGCGCTGGCCGTGACGGCTTCCACGCTGGAGTCCATCGCCATGCAGGTGCGCCTGCTGCAACAGTCCGACGTCATCGAGGCGGAAGAGCCGTTCACCAAGGGGCAGAAGGGCTCCTCGGCCATGCCCCACAAGCGCAATCCCATCACGGCCGAGCGCGTTTGCGGCCTCGCCCGCGTGGTGAAGGCGAACGCCCAGGTGGCCTTCGACAATGTGGCCCTGTGGTTCGAGCGCGACATCTCGCACTCCGGCGCCGAGCGCGTGGTGCTGGCCGACAGTTTCACGGCGCTCGATTACATGTTCGGGAAGATGCAGTGGATGCTCGACGGCCTGCAGACCTACTCGGCCAAGATGGAGCACAACCTGTGGCGCACGAAGGGCCTCATCTTCTCCAGCAAGGTGCTGCTGGCGCTCGTGGACGCGGGCATCTCCCGCGAGGACGCCTACGTTATCGTGCAGCGCAACGCCATGAAGGTGTGGGAGGACATCCAGAACGCCGTGGACGGCCCCACCTACCGCGAGCGCTTGGAAGCTGACGACGAGGCCATGGCCCTGCTTAGCCAGGAGAAGCTGGACGAGATCTTCGACCCCTGGGACTTCCTCACCCGCAAGGACGTGGTCTTCGACCGCCTGCAGGAGCTGGAGTTCTAGTCGGGTATCGGCATACCTATATGGAAGGCCCCTGGCGCTGATTGTGCTAGGGGCCTTCTTTGTACGAACAAATGCTGAAAGAGGCGTCTACTGCGCAGCGGGGGCAGCGGTGTTGCCGGTGAGCATGTCGATGCCCTGGGCGATTACTGAGGCATCCATGGCGCCCATGTAGGCGCCGATGATGTTGCCCTCGGCGTTGATCAGGTAGGTCTGCGGGATAGAGCTCACTCCGAAGGCCGTGGCCGCCGAGTTGTTGGCGTCGAAGTAGCACGGGAACGTGTAGTTGTTCTCGGCGAGGAAGGCCTTGGCGGACTGCTCGGTCTCGCCGTTCATGTCGGTCATGTTCACGATGACGAACTCGACGTCGTTGCCGTGTTCTTCCCAGGCAGACTGGATGTCGGGCATCTCGCTGGCGCAGGGGCCGCACCAGCTAGCCCAGAAGTTCAGCAGCACCGGCTTGCCCTTGAAGTCGGCCAGGGTGAGGGTCGCTCCATCCGCGTCGGTCATGGTGAAGTCCGGGGCCGGGGTGGTGGCTGCGTTGGCGCCGTTGCCGTCACCGGTATCGTCGGAAACGTCGGCGTCGGCGGTGGCATCTACCTCGGTTTCTTGGACGGCATCGGTGCCGGTAACTTCTATCTGCTTGTCATCGGCCGTTGGCGCCAGGACGCTGTAGGCCACGCCCGCGCCGATGAGCAGCACGGCAAAGACGACCGCGGCTACGATGACGCCCACGTGCTTCTTGCGGTCGGCCTTCTCTCCTTCGGGGGTGGCAGCGTTGGCTTTCTCCTCTGCTTCCAAAGCCGCCAAGCGCTCGCCGATGACCTCGCCTCGCTGCTCGGCTGCCGAAGATGCAGTTGCCGCGGGGGTCGCGCTTGCCGTTGCCGGAGCGCCCTTCGTCGTTGCTTGTCCGCCAGCATCGGGAGTCTGCTCGTCGGCCGCGATCTCCGTCTCAACCGGAGTTCCGGCGTCGGTCGGCGTCTTCTCGTTCTCGCTCATGTTCGAACCTTTCTCCTTCGGGCCGGGTTCCACCGGCTAGCTCAGCAGGCGCAAGAAGCCGCCGAGCAGCCCCGTCGCCATGAGCACGCCCACGGCGACCAGAAACCAGCCGCATACCTTGTTAATGATATCGTAATGTTGCTTGATGACGGCAAAAGCGCCCTTCAGCTTGTCGATGAGTACGGCAGCCGCCACGAACGGAATACCGAGGCCGGCCGAGTAGCACAGAAGCAGGATAACGCCCTGCGCCACCGATGCCTGCTGCGAGGCCAGCATGAGCGCCGAGCCGAGGAACGCCCCCACGCACGGCGTCCATCCGATGGAGAAGATGACGCCGAACAGCACCGAGGAGAAGAATCCCAGCTGCCGCCCCGCCAGCGGGTTCTTCGCGCCGTGGAAGAGGTTGATCTTGATGATGCCGAGAAAGTACAGCCCGAAGGCGATGACCACCAGGCCGCACACCACGTTGACGGCACTTTGATACTCGATGAAGAACGCGCCCACCGACGAAGCCAAAGCTCCCATAGCGATGAACACGCACGTGAAGCCGAGCACAAAGCCGAGGGCGTTGCGCAGCACCACCGAAGTGCGCACCTCCTCGCCGGCGGCGAAGTAGGTGACGTAGATGGGAATCATGGGAAGCAGGCACGGCGACACGAAGGTGATGATGCCCTCCAGAAAGGTGATGAGATAGGTCACAAATCCTCCTCCTGCTTCGATCGCCGTTTTGCGATATCTCGCATTATTCCCTATTTGCGAGCGGCGTGCCTCCGTCTTCACAGAAAGTGAAGTGACCGTTACGTGCTTCGGCATCGTGCGGTGGCCCGTTGCCGCAAGGCGTTTCTGGCGCTATGCTGGTGGGCGTAAGTGAAATTGCGAGTGCATGCGCGATTGGCTCGAAGGGACTGCGTCGTTCGAGGGGATCGCGTTGTTCGAAGGGAAGTAGTGTGACTGTTCTGGTTGATTCCATCACCCGCCGCCGTTTTGTCTGGCTGGCGGCTTTGGCCGGCGGAAGCCTAGCGTTGAGCGGCTGCGCGGGCGACGGATCGAACGGGACAGGCGGACCGACCGGGGTGGACGGTTCGGGCGGCGAAGGCGCTGGTGACGGCCAGAATCCCGAAGACGCCGCAGCCGCCGCGCGTGCTGCTGTGGACGAGCGCATCGGCGCCATGACGCTCGAGCAGAAGGTGGCCCAGCTGTTTATCGTGACGCCGGAAGCGCTGGTGGAAGGCGTGTCGCAAGTCACTCAGGCCGGCGACATGACTCGCGAGGGAGTAACGGCCCATCCCGTGGGCGGCATCGTCTACTTCGCTCAGAACCTGCTCGACCCCGAGCAGACGACGGCCATGCTTGCGAACGTCAAGCAGTTCTACGCCGATGCCGGAAACGTGGCGCCCTTCATCGCTGTCGATGAAGAGGGCGGCACGGTGGTGCGCGTCGCCGACAATGAGGCCTTCGGGGCTCAAGATGTGGGCGACGCCTCGGCCCTCGGCAGCGCCGGCGACACCGAGGCGGCCAAGCGCGCCGCCGAGCAGATCGCCGACTACCTGGCGCCGCTCGGGTTCAACCTGGATTTCGCCCCTGTGGCCGACGTGGTGAACCCGCTGCGCAGCGACACCATGGGCCTGCGTTCGTTCTCGAGCGACGCCGCCGTGGCCGCCGACATGGTGCGGGCCGAGGTGGAGGGCTTCCGCGACAAGAAGATGCTTTGCTGCGCCAAGCATTTCCCGGGTATCGGCGCGGCGGCTGGCGATTCCCATGAAGATGCCATCACCATCGACTCGACGAACGAGGAGCTGGAAACGGTGGATCTCGTGCCCTTCCGCGCGGCCATCGAATCAGGGGTGCCCATGATCATGGTGGGACACGTGAGTCTGCCGAACATCGTCGGCGACAGCACGCCGGCCCCGCTCAGCTCGGCCGTCGTTCAGGGCATGCTGCGCGATTCTCTCGGGTACACGGGCATCATCGTCACCGACTCGCTTTCCATGGGTGCCATCACCAACTACTACACCCCGGCAGAAGCGGCGGTCGCGGCGCTCAAGGCCGGCTGCGACATCCCGCTCATGCCTGAGCGTTTCGACGAAGCTTACCAGGGGGTGCTGAACGCGGTGCAGGCGGGAGAGCTGACCGAAGAGCGCATCGACGAGTCCCTCATCCGTATCCTCGCCGCCAAACAGGAGTACTTCGGGCTGTAGGCTTAACGGCAGCGATCGGGACGGGAGGACCCCGCGAAGACCTCTGCGCGTCCCCCGGAGAACGCGGCCGTTAAGAAACAGCTTCCACTTCAGCAGCAGTGGTGTCGGGATGGTACCGACCCATGTGCGTTCCTTCCGCTGTTTCTTTTGCCGCGTTCGCAGGGGGATAAAGCGCGCAGCGGGCTTTGCGGGGTCCTCCCGTCCCGATCGCGGACAGGGTAGGTGCCCCTACGCTGCCGGTTCCCAGATGCGGACGAGGCAGTGCTTTTGCTGCTCGCCGCCGATGGGGGTGTAGTCCACGTTGCAGTAGGTGACGGCCCGCGTGCCCGCATGCGTGGAAGCGAGGAAGTCATTGTAGTCGCCCGACCCCTCCTCCAGGGGCAGCTGCGCATAGCGCCGTCCTGCCAAGTCGACGGCCACCACGAAGCTGCCGCCGCGCACCATAAGCCAGTCGCCGCACCAGCACGGTGCGGAAAGCGGGTTCGCCGCGAAATGGAACCAAGGTACTGCGCTGTAGGTCTCGGTGCCGGGGTTGGCGCAGGTAACAGGCAGGTACGGTGCGCCGCCGTCTGCCTCGCCGCCTTCTGAAGCCATCTCTTCCGTATTGGCCGCCGTGAGCGAGACCGCTGCGGGGGCCTCCATGGGCAGGTAGGTGCCCAGATTCGCAATGCCCTCGCCGTAGTTGTAAATGCCGTCGAAGGCGAAGCTGAAGCCGGTTTTGCCCCAGCCGCATTCCATCGGCTTCATGGACGAGGGCAGAACGCAGGCGTCGGTGACCTCGCCGGTGGCGGCGTCCAGGTGGGTGAGCTGGTAGTAGGTGCCGCTTGTGCGGGCGCGGGGCGCCAGCGCGAGGCTGTCGCCGCAGGAGGTGGGCGCGCAGGCCATGCGTCCCTGGGAGGCGTACACTACCTGGGAATCGGCCGTGCCGAAGGCGGCGCGCAAAAGCCGCGAATCTTCCACGCGGGCGTTGCCGTCGAGCTGTGGAAGCCGCTGCCAGAAAGCGTACCCGTCGGCGACGGCCAAGGTGGGCATCTCCCAGTTCACGTCGCCCTCGTCGAGCAGCTGCGGCTCGCCCAGCGTGGTGCCGGAAAGCGACGCCGCGTACACGCGCCAGAGGTTGTCCAAGATGTCGGCCTCGGTCCAGACGACGCCGGCGGCATTGGCGCGCACGTCGTAAATCTCGAAGCCCTCGGCCTCGCCCACGGCGTGCTCGATGATAGTGGTGCACTCGGCGGAAGACAGATCGAGGAGCCCCACCTCGGCCAGGGGCTTGGCGGTTTCCGTGGGAAGCAGGCAGGCGGCTACGGCGTCGTCGCTGCACCAGACGAGCGTGCCGAAGGGCAGTTTCGCCGAGCCGGCCAGCGTGACGGCGTCCTCATAGTTTTCCATCTCTTCCAAGGCGGTCTGCGCGGTGACGGCGCTTTCGGGCACCTTAAGGGTCTTCAGGGCGTCGTCGTCGCTAGAGCGGCCGGCGGCCCAAGCGGCCCCGCCGCCCACGGCGGCCAATGCGGCCACGCCAGCTGCGCCGTACAGGAAATGACGGCGCGTCAGCAAGACCTCGTGGCCTCCGGGCAAGGAGAGGGATGTGGGTTGTTTTGTCGCAACGCGCCGCGTGGGCGCGGATCTTCTCTGTGGCATGGGGCTATTGTGTCATTTCGCATACGCCTCGGCGACCGTATGGGGCCAAACGCTACAATAAACGCAAACACGACTGCCGGGCTGATATATGGGCCAACTGCCGATGAAATCGCAGGTCAGCACAGATTTCAGCTTTGGCATCTTAGAAACTGCAAGCGAGTATGCAAGGAGCACATTCCATGAGCAACGAGACGCGACGCATTCTTCTGGTTGAAGACGAGAAGGCCATCCGCGATGCGGTGACGGCCTATTTGGAGCGCGAGAACTACTGGGTGACCGCCGTCGGCGACGGCCAGGACGCCCTGGAAGAGTTCCAGAAGCATCACTTCGATCTGGTCATCCTCGACCTCATGCTGCCCCGCGTGCCGGGCGAGCGCGTCTGCCGCGTCATCCGCGACACCTCCGATGTGCCGATCATCATGCTGACGGCGAAGGGCGAGGTGGAAGATCGCATCATCGGCCTGGAGCTGGGCGCCGACGACTACTTGGTGAAGCCCTTCAGCCCCCGCGAGCTGGTGGCCCGCTCCCGCGCGCTGCTGCGCCGCGTGCACGCCGATTCCGAGCCCCAGCGCGAGGTGCTCGAGTTCGGCGAGCTCACCATCGACGTGTCGGGCCACAAGGTGCTCGTCTCCGGCGAGGAGATCGATCTTACCGCCAGCGAGTTCAAGCTGCTCACCACGCTGTCCCGCTACCCCGGTCGCGTGTATTCCCGCATGGAGCTCGTGGAGAAGGTGCTCGGCTACGACTTCGAGGGCTACGAGCGCACCATCGACTCCCATGTGAAGAACCTGCGCGCCAAGATCGGCGACAACCCGCGCAACCCGAAGTGGCTCCACACCGTGCACGGCGTGGGCTACCGCTTCGAGGATCCCACCAAGAACGGCCAGTAATCGCCCGTTCATTTCGCGTACTTGCCGCCGGAGCCGCTCGGCTTTGGTGTCCGCCGTCTGCTTCGAAGGAGTTCCATGACCGAGACGGAAGCAAAACCGCGCATTCTGGAAACCGCTGAAGAGGTCGCCCCGCCGGCGGCCTCTTCGCCTTCTCCGGAACGCAAGAAGGAAAAGAAGCACCTGCGTTGGTCGAACCTGTCCTATACGACCCGCGTGACCTTAGCCTTCGCCCTCATCGCCGCCATGACCGCCCTTGTGGCCATCGGCGTGGTCTCCTTTGTGTGGGAACAGCATTTCCGCACCTACACGGCCGACAACATGCAGACGCTCTGCGAGACCACGGCGAACCGCATCGCGGCCATTTACGAGGAGACCGGCGATTTGTGGAATCCCGAGACCACCCGCCCGGCCGCCCAGGCCACCGAGCTCACGAGCGGTGTGGGCGTGCGGGTGATCGACTTGAAGGGGAACACCGTTTTCGACTCCTCCGTCATCATCGACGAGCAGCAGGGCGACGTGTTCACGTCCTTCGCGCCGCAGGACCGCTCGCAGGCGGCCACGGCCTCCATCGTGCTTCCCGACGGCGAGAAAGTGGGCACCGTGCGCCTGTGGGTCTATGGCTCCGAGGCCCTTATGCGCCAGCCCGACCAGGAGTTCCGCGATAACTCCTACCAGGCTATGTTCATCGCCGGCGGCGTGGCCATCGTGCTCGCCTCCTGCATCGGCTTCCTCTTCGCGCGCAACTTGGTGTCGCCGATCAACCGCATTATGAAGACGGCCCGGGCCATCGGCGACGGCGATCTGTCGGCCCGCACGAAGCTGACCGGCGAGGACGAGGTGGCCCGCCTCGGCGAGACCTTCGACGCCATGGCCGAGTCGGTGGAGAAGGACCGCGATTTGGAGCGGCGCCTCACCACCGACGTCGCCCACGAGCTGCGCACCCCGCTCATGGCCATCCAGGCTACGGTGGAGGCCATGATCGACGGCGTCTACGAGGCCGACGAGGAGCGCCTGGTCACCGTGAATTCCGAGATCCAGCGCCTGTCGCGGCTGGTGAACGCCCTTCTGAAGCTGTCGCGCTTGGAAAACCGTGCCGAGCCCATGAAGGAAGAGGTTGTCAACGTCGGCGATCTCATCGCCGGCATCATCGCCACCCATGAGATGTTCGTGTCCGATTCCGGCCTCACCCTGGAGTACGACGCTCAGCCCGACGTCATGGTGGTGGGCGACGCCGACATGATCCGCCAGGCCACGGCGAACCTGATTTCCAACGCCGTGCGTTACACGCCGGAGGGCGGCCACATCACGGTGTCGGTGAAGAAGGGCGACATCATGGCCTCCATTGCTGTGCGCGACACCGGTATCGGCCTTTCCAAAGAGGAGGCCCGCATGGTGTTCTCGCGCTTCTGGCGCGCCGACGCCGGCCGCAACCGCGAGAGCGGTGGTTTGGGCGTGGGCCTGGCCGTGGTGAAGGAGATCGTCGACCGCCACGGCGGCTGGGTGCAGGTGGAAGGCGAGAAGGGCAAGGGCGCCTGCTTCACCATCCATATCCCGTTGTACGACGAAGACGCCTCCAAGCACCGCCGCAACTCCAAGAAGCGCACCGGCCACAAAAAGCCCGCGAAAGCAAGCCGATAGGAGAAGGTGCCCTTCGGCGTTCTGCAAGTTTTGCGGCCTCGAAGCAACGTCGCGGCGATCCGGATGCGCGATTTACGGCATTGCTGGGCGCCTGACGATCGAGATGGACAAAAACGGGTAGCTAGCTGCGAGCTAGCCCCTGGGCTGGTAACGTTTTGGCCGAAAAGGGGTCGTTAACTGCGAGCTAGCCCTGCGGTGGACACGTATTGGACAAAAACGGGTAGCTAGCTGCGAGTTGCCCCCTGTGCTGGCCCCGTTTTGGCCAAAAAAGGACCGCTAGCTGCATTTGGTGCGCGCGCGTCCATGTTCTCGTCGATTGCCGCGTCTTCTGACCAGGCGAAACGCGAAACGGATGGAGGGCTTTTTGCTGGCCGGACAATCAATGGCCAGAAATGGTGCGCCGACTGACAGTTAATGGGTACTTTTTGGCCATTTCGAACAGAAGGGGTATCGTGCCGTTCTCTGTGAAGCGACGGTGCGAGGGCCGTATTTGTGCCATAATGTCCGATACGCGAAAAGCGCTTGGGTACCTGCGCTCGAACGGCGTCCGTTGGGCGGTGTTCGAGCGGAGCGGCAGCCGGGCCATCAAGGAGAAAGGGCGTTCCATGGCGGGAATCGACATCACCCCCGACGCGCAGGGCAAGGTGCGCGATCTGTACGATTTGGGCGACAAGCTGCTGCTTGTGGCCACCGACCGCATTTCGGCCTTCGACTACATCTTGGAAGACGAGATTCCCTACAAGGGCCAGGTGCTCACCCAGCTCTCCAAGTTCTGGTTCGAGCTGCTCGATGGCGTCGTGGAAAATCACCTCATCTCGACCGACGTGGCCGACCTGCCCGAGGAGTTCAAGCCCTACGCCGACTACCTGCGCGGTCGCTTCATGCTGGTGAAGAAGGCCGACATGTTCCCCGCCGAGTGCATCGTGCGCGGCTATTTGGCCGGCAGTGGCCTAAAGGAGTACAACCGCGAGGGCACCGTCTGCGGCATCGAACTGCCCGAGGGCCTCGTGAACTCCTCGAAGCTGCCCGAGCCCATCTTCACTCCGTCCACCAAAGCCGAAATCGGCGACCACGACGAGAACATCTCGTTCGACCGTCTCGTGGAAATCCTGGGCGAAGAGGATGCCACCGCCCTGCGCGATCTGGCGCTCAAGGTGTACACCACCGCTGCCGATCACGCGGCGGCCCGGGGCGTCATCATCGCCGACACGAAGTTCGAGTTCGGCCGCTTGGGCGATTCCATCATTTTGGCTGACGAGGTGCTCACGCCCGACTCATCGCGCTTCTGGCCCGGCGACACCTACGAGGAAGGCAAAGACCAGCCCAGCTTCGACAAGCAGTTCGTCCGCGACTGGCTCACCGCCCACTGGGACAAAACCGGCAATCCGCCGCGTTTGCCCCAGGACATCATCGACGCCACCTCGGCCAAGTACATCCAGGCCTATGAAACTATTACGGGCAAGACCTTCGATCTTGAAACGTTCTAACGCCGACCGCCTGATCGACCACTGAAGGAGAACCACAGTAACATGTCCCAGCGCAACCCCATGAACGAACGGTACACCTCCGAAGACCGCACCGGCACAACGCGCAAGTCGGCCGCCTCGGCCAAGCCGAAGGCCAAGGCCGCCGCCTCGGTCACCGTGAAGTCGGCGAAGAAGACGCCCGAGCAGCGCAAGGCCGAGGAGAAGGCCGCCCGCAAGGCCGCTGCCGCAAAGCAGCGCGAGGTGGAGCGCAAGTATTACAAGCCTGACACGCCGCGCTACAAGCGTCTGCGCGCCATCTGGTGGGTGCTGCTCATCGCGGCCATCGGCTGTACGACCTTGAGCTTCGTCGGCCAGCAATCGCTGCCGCCGGCGGTGGGCGTGGTCACGCTCATCTTGGCCTATGTGTTCATCATCGCCGCCTTCGTGCTTGATTTTTGGAAGATCAAGAAGGAGCGCGTTGCCTACCAGGAGCGCATGCTGGCGCTTGAGGAGAAGAACGCCAAGGCCGAGAAGCAGGCGCGTCGCGTGCAACAAGCCAAGCAGGTGAAGGCGAAGGGCTCCGGCAAGAACCAGAACCGCCATGCGGCCCAGAAGAAGGGCGGCGAGCCCGACGAGGGCGCGGAGGGCGCCGGTGCCGGCGAGTCCGATGAGGTTCCGGTGAGGCCGGCCCGTCGCGGCCTGTTCGGCAGCGGTTTCCGTCTTTCCAACCGTGAGAAGATGCAGGCCGAGAAGAAGGCTGCGAAGGAAGCCGAAAAAGCTCAAAAAACCGAGTAGCACCTACCGTAGGGGGCGACCTCGGTCGCCCCTCCTCAAGTGGGATAATCCCGCTTGGGAGGGCAGACCAAGGTCAGCCCCTACAGAAAAGTTCGAGCGCCCGTCCCTTGAAGAGAGAGGCACATCCATGGTATCTCGCGTCTATGTTGAGAAGAAGCCCGGGTTTGATGGCGAGGCTCGCGCCCTGGCAGCCGAGCTGCGCGACATCGTCGGCATTTCGGGGCTGACCGGCGTGCGCCTGGTGAACCGCTACGACGTGGAAGGCGCGACGGACGAGTTATTCGCCGCCTGCGTGCCCACGGTGTTCTCCGAGCCGCAATCCGACACCGCTACCTTCGAGCTGCCCGAGGCCAACGGTGCGGCCGTGTTCGCCGTGGAGTTTCTGCCCGGCCAGTTCGACCAGCGCGCCGATTCGGCGAGCGAGTGCATCCAGCTCATCAGCCAGGGCGAGCGCCCCGCTGTGCGTTCGGCGGTGGTGTACTACTTGGAAGGCGATCTCGCCGACGATGACGTGGAGGCCGTGAAGCGCTACGTCATCAACCCGGTGGAGGCCCGCGAGGCGTCGCTTGAGCCTCGCGACACCCTGGCCATGGCCTTCGAGCGCCCGGCTGACGTGGAGGTCATCGAAGGCTTCACGGCCTTTTCCGATGACGAGCTGGCCCGCTTCATCGACGAGCGCGGCCTGGCCATGGACCTGGCCGACATCCAGTTCTGCCGCGCGTACTTTGCCGAGGAGGGGCGCGATCCGTCCATCACCGAGATCAAGATGATCGACACCTACTGGTCCGACCACTGCCGCCACACCACCTTCGGCACCGTGCTCGATGACGTGGAAATCGCCGACGCCAGCGTGCAGGCCGCCTTCGACCGCTATCTGGAGCTGCGCCACGAGCTCGGCCGCGACGAGAAGCCGGTCTGCCTCATGGACATGGGCACCATCGGCGCGAAGTGGCTGAAGAAAGAGGGCATTCTCACCGGCCTCGACGAGTCCGAGGAGATCAACGCCTGCACCATCAAGTGCAAGGTGGATGTCGATGGCGAGGAGCAGGACTGGCTGTACCTCTTTAAGAACGAGACCCACAACCACCCCACCGAGATCGAGCCCTTCGGCGGCGCGGCCACCTGCGTGGGCGGTGCCATCCGCGATCCTTTGTCGGGCCGCTCCTACGTGTACCAGGCCATGCGCGTCACGGGCGCGGCCGACCCCACGGTGCCCGTGGCCGACACCATTCCCGGCAAGCTGCCCCAGCGCAAGCTGGTGACAACGGCGGCGGCCGGCTATTCCTCCTACGGCAACCAGATCGGCCTGGCCACGGGCCAGGTGCACGAGCTGTACCACCCCGGCTACGCCGCCAAGCGCATGGAGATCGGTGCCGTGGTGGGCGCTACGCCGGCCGATCACGTGCGTCGCGAGACGCCGGCGCCGGGGGATGTGGTGGTGCTCCTCGGTGGCCGCACGGGCCGCGACGGCATCGGCGGTGCCACGGGCTCTTCCAAGGCCCATTCCGTGGAATCTCTGGAAAGCTGCGGGGCCGAGGTGCAGAAGGGCAACGCGCCAGTGGAGCGCAAGATCCAGCGCCTGTTCCGCCGCGGGGATGCTTGCCGCATGATCAAGCGCTGCAACGACTTCGGCGCCGGCGGCGTGTCGGTGGCCATTGGCGAGTTGGCCGACGGCTTGGACATCAACCTGGATGCCGTGCCCAAGAAGTACGACGGGCTCGATGGCACGGAGCTCGCCATCTCCGAGTCCCAGGAGCGCATGGCCGTGGCCTTGGCCCCCGAGGACGTGGATGCCTTCATCGCGCTCGCCCACGAGGAGAACCTTGAGGCCACACCCGTGGCCGTGGTTACGGAAGAGCCGCGCGTGCGCATGCATTGGCGCGGCGACACCATCGTGGACGTGAGCCGCGAGTTCCTCGCGAGCAACGGCGCGCCGAAGCATGCGGCGGTGGCGGTACCCGCGCCGGCCGACGAGAGCTTCGCCGAAAGCGCCTGCGACCGCGCTTTCGAGGCGACAAGCGAGCTGACTGATCCCGTGGTGGACGCCGTGTGCGATGCCGATTCACTGGAAGTGTCCCTCGCAGCGCTTATGGGCGACATCAACCGCGCGTCGAACAAGGGTCTTGTGGAGCGCTTCGACTCCACCATCGGCGCGGCCACGGTGCTCATGCCCTTCGGCGGCACCCGCCAGCTCACCCCGTCGCTCGCCATGGTGGCGAAGCTGCCGGTGCTCGGCGGCAAGACCACGACGGTCTCGGGCCTGTCCTGGGGCTTCAACCCGTATCTTTCGTCCTACGACCCCTATGCTGGCGCCTACATGGCCGTGCTCGATTCCGTGGCGAAGCTCGTGGCCACCGGCTTCGAGCGGGCGAACATGTACCTCACCTTCCAAGAGTACTTCGAGAAGCTGCGCCAGGATCCCGAGCGCTGGGGCAAGCCCATGGCGGCGGTGCTCGGCGCGCTCATGGCCCAGATCGATTTCGGGGTGGGCGCCATCGGCGGCAAGGACTCCATGTCCGGCTCTTTCGAGGACTTGGACGTGCCGCCCACGCTCGTGTCCTTCGCGACGGCCATCGGTGACATCGACCGCGTCACCTCGCCGGAGCTGAAGGAAGCGGGCGACAACCTTATCTGGGTTTCCTTCGAGGACGCGCTGGCGTCGAGCGTCTGCGCCGCCTTCGACGCGGTGGAGTACCTCATCGGTGCGGGTGTCGTGCGGGCCTGCGCGAGCGGCGCCTACGGCGGCTTGGCCGAGACGCTGGTGAAGGCGGCCGTGGGCAATGGCCTGGGTATCACCGTGGACGAGGACATCGACATGGGCCAGCTGTTCGAGCCGGCCTACGGCACGTTCGTGATCGAGCTGGCCGCCGGCGAGGATGCCCAGTCCGTCGTCACGCGTTTGGAAGATGCCGGGCTCGACGCCAACGTGGATGTGGTGGAGCTTGGCCAGGTGACCAGCGCTTACGAGTTGACCTGCGACGGCCAGGTGGCCGATCTCGCCGTGGTGCAGGAGGCCTGGGAGCGCGGAGGCGGCCTTGAAAGCGTGTTCCCGTACCGCACCTCGTCGGAGGAGCGCGCCGTCGCCGAGTCCGTGCCCGCCATCAGCTTCGAAGGGGAGGCGGCCCCGGCCTACCACGGCCCGGCGCTGCTGGGCGACGCCTCCGGTGCTCCGCGCGTGGTCATTCCGGTGTTCCCCGGCAACAACTGCGAGTACGACTCCGCTGCCGCCTTCGAGCGGGCCGGCGCCGTGCCCTCCGTGTACGTGGTGAACAACCTGACGCCCGAGGCGGTGGCCGAATCCACCGCCGAGTTGGCGCGTCTTATCCGCGCGTCCCAGATCGTCATGATTCCCGGCGGCTTCTCCGGCGGCGACGAGCCCGACGGTTCCGCGAAGTTCATCACGGCCTTCTTCCGCGCCCCTGAGGTCACCGAGGCGGTGCGCGATTTGCTGCAGGCGCGCGACGGCCTCATGCTCGGCATCTGCAACGGCTTCCAGGCGCTCGTGAAGCTGGGCCTGGTGCCCTTCGGCGACATCCGCCCCATGGACGCCGATTGCGCCACCCTCACCTTCAACAACATCGGCCGCCACCAGAGCACGCTCGTGCGTACGCGCGTGGCCAGCACGATGTCTCCCTGGATGAGCCGCATGGAAGTGGGCGAGATGCACACCGTGGCCATCAGCCACGGCGAGGGCCGCTTCGTGGCGCCCCCCGCGCTGCTCGACTCCATGATCGCAAACGGGCAGGTCGCCACCCAGTACGTGGACGCCGCGGGGCAGCCCTCCATGGACTTGGCGGTGAACCCCAACGGGTCGATGCTCGCCATCGAGGGCATCACGAGCCCCGACGGCCGCGTGCTCGGCAAGATGGGTCACACGGAACGCGCCGGCGCGGGCCTGTACAAGAACGCCTTCGGCAACACCTACCAGCCCCTCTTCGAAGGCGGTGTCGACTACTTCCGCACGAAGTAGTTACTGCCACGCGAGGTAGTTGCCGCTGCATGAGGTGGCTGCTCGGGAGGGTGGCGTGCGACCGCCCGTCGGTGGGACCGGGGGTTTGATGCCCGAAAACAACAAGGGCGACGTCAGGAACGGAAGTTTGGTACCTGGCGTCGCCCTTTTTGCGGCCAACTTGCGGAGTTTGGCATCGAATGGTGCCAAGTTTGGCAGTTTGGTACCCTGCCTTGGTCAAATTGCGAAGTTTGGTACCCGAAAACTTGCACGTACGAATTTCTGACCTGGTGTTTCTTCGGAGTCGAGGTACCAAACTGCGAGTTTTGGCCGAATTCGGGGGTGCCAAACCCCCGATCTTGGAAGAGGGCAGGTGCCATATCGCGGATCTTCGCGGATCTTGTCCGAGAAAGATGGATACCGGTTCATCGGGCGGTAGGGCTGTGGTTGTGGTCTCCTTGTCGACGGCGCCAGATGAATCGTCGAGGTCGTCGCGCGGCAGTGCCCCGGGGTCGAGTGCGCTGTGGATCCGCTCTATGTGGTGCAGTGGGTGATCGACGTGCTCGACGAGACCCGCAGGGAGGCGTGGCGCGGCTGCGAAGGCTGAGGGTTCTCGCCTGGGCCTACCTTCTGCACCGCCGCTGCCGCAAAGCCGCCGCCGAAGACCGCAGCCAGACCTTCGAAAATGTCAACGAGTGACGACGCCCCTGGCAAAAAGTCGCCCCGGGCTACGGTGTTGTATGCAGCAAACTTTGTAGTATAGAACAAAAAAGCAGGTCATTGCTTAGCATCTATTTGTCAACATGAGCTAACACCGTAGCCCGACCCGCAAAAATGACGAAGGCGCGCAGTTGCCCTGACAAAAAAGCGCCTCGGGCTGCGAGTTGTACTCGGGTGTGTGGCGAAAAGGCACCTCGGGCTACGGGCTGTGCTTGAAAAACGGCAAAAGAGCGCGTTGTGCTGTGGATACTCTCGGGCCCCCTGCGAATTGCTGCCAGGCTACTGCCACAGCCTCACTTCGGGCTCCAGTTCCACGCCGGTGGTCTGGCGAACGCGGCGCTGCACTTCGGCGATGAGTGCTAGCACGTCGGCGGCGGTGGCGTCGCCGGTGTTCACGACGAAGCCGGCGTGCTTCTCGGACACCTGCGCGCCGCCCACGCGCAGACCTTGGCAGCTGGCCTCTTGGATGAGCGCCCCCGCAAAGTGGCCCTGCGGCCGTTTGAAAGTGGAGCCGGCGCTCGGCATCTCCAGCGGTTGCTTGCTCTCGCGGCGCTCGCGCAGCTCTTCCATGCGCGCGGCGATGGCGGCAGGGGAGTCGGCGCGCAACTGCAGCGTGGCCCCGAGCACCACCCAGCCCTCGCGCATCATGCGGCTGGTGCGATAGCCCCAGTTGGCTTCCGCTGCCGGCACGTTCACGATGCTCCACGAATTCCCGTCGGGCACCAGGCAGCGTACTTCCACGGCTACGTCCGAGAACTGGCCCTCGTAGGCGCCGGCGTTCATGATGGCCGCGCCTCCGACGGTGCCGGGAATGCCGCTGGCGAACTCGTAGCCTGCAAGCCCGGTATCCCGCGCCACGGCGGCCACGGCGGCGTTCGTGGCCCCGGCCGCTGCCCGCACGAGGCCGCCGGGCAGCACCTCGACGTCCGCGAAATTATCCGCCAGCAGAAGCGTCACGCCGTCAAGTCCCTCGTCGGGCGCGAGCACGTTGGAGCCGAGTCCCAGCACACGCCAGGGAACCCCGCCCGCCTCGCAAGTCGACACGACGGCCGCCACCTCGTCTTCGGAGCGCGGTGTCACGAGCCATTGCGCCGGCCCCCCAATGCGAAATGTCGTATGCTCGGCCAGGGGCTCGTCAGGACGCACATTCTGCGAACCGACGATATCCCGAAGGCTCTTCTCGAAGTCCTGGGCGTTCACGGCTTGCTCCTCCTCAGCTGGATTACGGATGCAGAGGAGGTGCGGGATGCCCTGACCGAGCAAGTTCCGCAGCGAACAGAACAGGACTGAATGTCCTGTTCTGCAGAGCGAGGACTGTCTGAGCGAATCAGGGCGTCCCGCACCTCCGGTCGGCAAAGAGTTTCAAGCCCGCGTGTTCTGGGCCGGTATCCTCCGTTTATCATGCCGTGCGGGTTACCGTTGGTGACCCGCATGGCTCATTGTACTAGAATACGCCCATGACGAAATCGCTGACATATCCGCGCGATCGCCAAAGCGCTTCCGCCCATCGTTGCTCGCGCTTCGCACCCGCTTGCGGGCTCGCATCCGCACCCGCTTTTGGGCTCGCATCCGCACCCGCCCCAGTGGCCGCCCTTGCGGATGCTTCCGCACGCACGAAAGTGGGGCGCTAGGCCATGGCGCGCAGGGTTCCCGAGGTCAAGCCCACCTCGCCGGCGGCGGCCATCGTGCTCGTGCTGCTGTTCATTGTCTGCTTCATTATCGGCCTGTGGGTGCTTATGGCGCTCACGCGCATCGTGCTCGGTTAGGGGCAAGGACTATGTGGCAGCGATTCACCCCCTACGACTTGCGCGTTATCGGGCACTACCTGGGAACGCTCCTGTTGTTCTTCGCCGCGCTCATGGCCCTTCCCTTGGCGACGGCGCTGGTCTTTCAGGAATGGGAGCCGGCGGCGCGCTACCTCGCGGCAATCGGCATCACCATGGTCGCGGGCTGCAGTCTGCGTTTTCTGCGCATCGAACCCGGACGCCTCGATCGCCGTCAGGCGCTGGCGGTGACCGGTTTCGCCTGGGTTGTTCTCGCGCTGTTCGCCTCGTTCCCTCTGTACTTCTCGGGGCATTACATGACCTACCTCGATGCCGTCTTCGATGGCGTCTCCGGCCTGACCACCACGGGCGCCTCGCTCATCGTCGATTTGGATCACCTCTCCTACGCCGACAACATGTTCCGCTTCGCTATGCATGCCCTGGGCGGTCTCGGCCTTATTGTGGTGGCGTTGTCCTTCGGGCTTTTCGGCCGCGGCGGCGGCGCGTCGTTGTTTTCGTCGGAAGGCCGCAGCGAGCACGTGGTGCCCAACGTGGTGCAGACCACCCAGTTCATTGCTCGTATTACCCTGGTCATCGTTTCTGTCGCCACGGTGATCATCACGGCGTTGTGTCTGCTCATGGGTATGGAGCCCACCCGCGCCTTCCTGAACGCGCTGTGGATGTCTACCTCCGGGTTCGTGACCGGCGGTTTCACGCCCATGCAGCTTTCCATCATGTACTACCATTCCTTCCCCCTTGAGGCGATTCTCATGGTGCTCATGATTTTGGGCTCCATCAGCTTTGTCATTCACGCCGAGGTGTGGAAGGGGCGTCCGCTCCCGTTTTTCCGAGACATCGAGACGAAGACGATGGTGCTTTGGATCGGGGTCATGGCCTTCGTCTTCACGGCCACCCTTGCCCTGTCGCCCTTCGATGACATGCTCGCCCTCTTGCGCCGCGGCCTGTTCATGATCATCTCGGCGTTCACCACGACGGGCTTTCAGGTGGTCACCACCAACCAGATCACCACCGCTTTCAGCAATGGCGCTTTCCTCACCCTGGCGTTCATCATGGCCGTTGGCGGTGCTTCCGGCTCCACGGCCGGCGGCATCAAGTTCTCGCGCATGGGCATCATCTTCAAGTCCATCGTGTCGAACGTGAAGGAGACGCTGGCACCGGATTCGGCTCGCGTCGTCGTTTCCTACAATCACGTGGGCAGGCGCACCTTGACGCCGGAAATTGTGAAAGAGGCCATGACGGTGTTCATCCTGTACGTGATCACCTACGTTATCGGCGCGCTGGTGGGCATTGCACACGGGTTCGAGGCCATTCCCGCAATCTTCGAGTCGGTGGCCATGACGTCCAACGGCGGCATCATCACGTCGGTGGCGGGGCCCGGCATGGCGGGAACTCTCGAGCTGTTCTATATCTTCCAGATGTGGGCCGGACGCTTGGAGTTCATGACGCTGTTCGCCCTTATTGTGGAAGTGGTGGCCTCCCTGGTGCCGCGGCCTCGACCGAAGGAGCGCTCATGAGGCGGCGGGGTATCGCGCTTCTGGCGATCGCGCTCGCGGCGGTTCTGGCCGCGCCGGGCCCTGTGGCTTGGGCGACGGGGGCTGCCAACGGCGCCACGACGGCTTCCTCTGATGCCGGTGTGACCAACAAGGATGTGCCGACGGACGACACGGGCGTCGTAGAGGCCGGCGAAGGCGCTGGGAACGAAGGCGCTGGAAGCGAAGGCGCGGACGGCGGCGCGGTGCAAGGCGGAGGCGCCGAGGGCGAAGGCGCGAGCGGCGGCGCGACCGAGGGCGAAAACGGGGCCGATGGCGAGGACGGCCAGGCCGTCGTCCAGCCCGCGCGTCCGAAGCTTCCCGACCCAGTCTTCGGCGAGGACGTGAGCGAGGATAACCTCGTGAACCCCCAGCAAAAGCCCGACAGCTCTTTCATCTACGATACCTCCATCTCCGCTTTGCAGGAGGCCGATTCCTACCTGAACAACCAGACGGTGCAGGTGACGGGCGAGGTCATTGGAGACCGCATTCGCGCCGAGTTCGATCCCGGGTACAGCTGGATCGTCCTGCAGGGCTCCGATAGGGCTCACTCCGAAATCCCCGTGTTCATGGACACGGAGTCCACCGAGGTCATCGATACCTACGGAGCCTACGGCCGCAAGGGCACGACGCTGCAGGTGCGCGGCACCTTCCATCTGATCTGCCCGGAGCACGAGGGGCTAACCGACCTGCACGCCGACGCGGTCACCTTCGTGGAAAAGGGGTCGGTCACCGAGCAGCCTTTTGACATCGGCGCGTTTCTGCCGGGGCTTATGCTGGTCGCCATCGGTTTCATCATGCTCATCGTGTTCCACCAGATGAGGGAGGGGCAGCGCTGATGGCCGAGGCGCGCTATCGCGGCGAAGTGGTGAAGCTGGACCGGGGGTACCCGCTCGTGCGTTTGGAAGACGGCGAGCTTCTGCGCTGCGAGCACGCGACGGCCCTGGTGAAGGGGGAGCGCCGACGGGCCGTTATCGGGGACGTCGTGGAAGTGGCGGTGCCCCCGGCGCACGATAAGGGCGTCATCGAGGCCATAGCGCCGCGCACCCGCGAGTTCGTGCGCAAGGATCCCACCGAGCGCGCCGTGCCCCAGGTGCTCGCCGCCAACTTCGAGCGGGTCATCGTGGCCCAGCCCGTGGGCGAGGTGAACCTGCGGCGCCTCGAGCGCGAGCTGGTACTGGCCTTCGAGACGGGGGCCGAGGTGACCGTCGTGCTCACCAAGGCCGATCTGGCCGACGACGCGGCCACCCGGGCCACCGTGGAGGCCGTGCAGGCTCTGGCTGCTCCCGCGGCCGATGTGCTCGTCGTGTCCGAGGACGACCCGGCATCGGTGGAGGCCGTGCGCGCGCTTCTGGCGCCGGGCACCACCACGGTGCTCATCGGGCGCTCGGGGGTGGGGAAGTCCAGCCTGGTGAACATGCTGGTGGGCGCCGAGGTCTTAAGCGTCGGCGCAGTTCGCGAGGGGGATGGCAAGGGCCGCCACACCACGGTGAGCCGCGAGATTGTGGAGGTGCCCGGCGCCGGCCGCATCGTGGATATGCCGGGCGTGCGGGGCTTGGGACTGTGGGACGCCGAAGAGGGCATCGGCGCGGCTTTTCCCGATGTGGAGGCGCTGGCCGCGCAGTGCCGCTTCCGCGACTGCACCCACCACGAGGAGCCGGGCTGCGCCGTGCGCGCGGCTGTGGAATCCAGTGAGCTGACACCGGAGCGCTACGCGTCCTACCAGGCCCTTCAACAGGAGATGGCCGCCATGCGCGATCGTCGCGAGGAGGCGCGCCGCATGAACAAGGAGAAAGTGAGCGATACCAAGCGCCGCCGCGCCGGTGCGCCCAAGGGCGGACGACGCCGGCGATAACAGGGCGCGACTGCGACAATACCCCGTGTATGGGCGGGGTGGTCTTCGCCATGCCGGCTCGTTCCGTTCATGACATTTTGCCTACCGAGATTGCCGCCGGATGCAGACGCGCTAAAATGATGTGACACTCTTCGACTGAACTCGAAAGGACCTCCATGAATCCCGTCGTCGTCATTCCCACGTTCATCTACCCTCGCCGCCACCGCGGAGGGGCTGATGTGGTGAGCACCTACGACCACCCTACCGCCCCCAACCAAGAAGGGGAGCTCGGCCGCTGCCTGGAGTCGCTGGCGAAGGTGGAGGGCCTGGGACTCGTGGTCATCCTCGTGTCCGCCGACGTGTCTTTGGAAGTGCAGGCGGCCGAGAAGGTGCAGGCCATCGCCAACCGCCATCCGGACGTGACCACGCTCGTCATCGGCGCGGCGGAGCTGGCGCTTATCGAGCAGCGCATGGCCCAGCAGAATATCGAGCGCCTTTCCAAGGAAATCGGCTTGCAAGGTTACGGCGCCATCCGGAACTTGGGGTTGCTCGTGGCCAACGTGCTCGGCTTCGATGCCGTGGTGTTTTTGGATGACGACGAGGTGATCGACGATCCGAAATTCCTAGAGAAGGCCATGTACGGCCTCGGGAAGCTCACGCGCCAGGGCGTGCCCATCGTGGCGAAGACGGGGTACTATTTGAACGACCAAGACTCCTACCTCTCGAAATGGGAGGACAAGTGGTACAACCGCTTCTGGCAGCAGGGCCGCGCCTTCAACGAGTGGATCACCAAGGCCATGCGCGGCCCGCGCTTGTCGCGCTCGAACCATGTGTGCGGCGGCTGCTTGGCCGTCCACAAGGAGGCGTTCCGGCGCCTCGCCTTTGACCCGTGGATCACCCGCGGCGAGGATTTGGACTACATGCTCGACCTGCGCATGTACGGCTCGGATATCTGGTTCGACAACCAGTGGGTGCTGCGTCACCTGCCCCCGCGCACCGCAAGCGAGGGCACGCGTTTCCGCCAGGACATCTTCCGGTGGCTCTACGAGTACCGCAAGCTGGAATACTCCCGAGCGCTCATCGACCTTCAGCAGGTGAAGCCGGCCTCGCTCGAGCCCTACCCGGGGCCGTTTTTGGAGCCGGGTCTTCTGCGCCGCATTCGACTCACGGCATGGATGCGCAGCTTCGGACGCCCCGACAAGAAGGCCTACCGCCTGGCCGCCAAGGCCGCCACGGGCGCCGCTTCCGCCTACGCCGAGGCCAACTGCGCGAAGTACTTCGAGTTCCAGTACGTCTGGCCCGAGGCCATGAATCGTTTGGAAAGCGATCAGCTGCTTTCCGAGGCGCTGGTGCGCTCGGCCATGCTGCGCGCCCAGGATGTGGCGGCCGCAGCCCCGGCCCCGGCTCCAGTCGCTGCTGCGCCCGCCACCGTCGCCTCGAGCGCCCCTGCAGGCGGCGCTACCCCCATGTGTCACCCTGGGCGCAGCGCCGCAGGCGCGGAGCCGAAGGATATCCCCGCCCCGCCCGTTCCGTTGCCCCATGCCGACATCGATCCCGGCATGACCACCCAGATTCGTTTGGACATGGAGGACTAGCGTCGTGGAAGCCATGATTCCGCTGTTTCTCGTGTCGCTCGTCGTCGGCCTGGTGGTCGGCGTTTTGGCGGGGCTGCTCGGCATCGGCGGCGGCATGCTGCTCGTGCCGGCGTTCAAGCTCGGCTACGCCATGGACTCCCTCATGTGCACCGCCACCTCGCTGTTCACCATCATCCCGACATCTATCTCAGGAGCGGTTTCCCATATTCGGAACAAGACCTGCCTGCCAAAGCTCGGCGTGGCAGCGGGCCTCGGGGGCGCCTGCATGTCGCCTTTGGGGGTGTGGCTTGCCGCCCTCTCGCCGGACTGGGCCGTCATGGGAGCCGCCGCGCTCATCATCGCCTACTCTTCCGTCACCATGTTCCGCAAGGCGTTGAAGGCCCCGAAGGCTACCAAGCCCGTCGCCCCCTCATGTCATCCTGAGCGCAGCGCTGCAGGCGCGAAGTCGAAGGATCTCGCCGCTGTCGAGGATCGCGCCGCCGCCATCAAGCGGGCGCACTTGGAGGCCCCCGCTATCGGCTGGCGTGAGGCCGCCATCGGTGCGGCCATCGGCCTGTTCGCTGGGCTCGCTTCCGGGTATGTGGGCGTGGGCGGCGGCTTCATCATGGTGCCGCTCATGATGTCCGTCCTGCATGTTCCCATGAAGCTCACCTCGGGCACGTCCCTTATCGCCGTCATGATCCTCGCCGTGCCCGGCACCATCACCCAGGCGGTTCTCGGCAACATCAACTGGGTTGCCGGTATCGCTGTGGCTTGCGGTTCCATCCCCGGCGCGGCCTTGGGCGCCAAGCTCATCCCGAAGGTGCCCGAGCGCCAGCTGCGCTTTCTGTTCGCCGGCTTCCTCGTGGTGGCCGCCGTTCTGCTCGTCGTCAACCAGCTGGGGGTTTGGGGCTAGGTCGTTTCCCTGGCGTTCCCAAGTTTGTTATACTGGCGTCAATTATGGCGGCGATCAGGGGGTACGATTATGACGAAGCGCGAATCGGGCACGGTTTCCACGCGGGGCATCGGCGTGCCCAAGTTCAACCAGGAAATGCTCGCGGCCACCATTGCCGCCCTGGCGGGCATCACGCTCGTGTGGACGTTCTCGCAGCCGGCGTTCCCCGTGCCCGTGCTCATAGCGGCCGGCGCCGTGTTCACCGTTTCCATCGTCATGGTCATCCGGCTCATGATGGATCCCGATTCCGTGCGCGCCCTGCAGTCCGATGCCATGCTGCAGCTGGCCTCCTCCATGATCGACGCCATGGGCGACGGGCTCACCGAGGAGGCCTCCCAGGAGGTGTGCGAGCTTTTGCTGCCGAACACCTCGGCCATTGCCGTCGCCCTCACTAACTGCGAAAACGTTCTCGGCTATGCGGGCTACCAGGAGGCTCACAACCCGGCGGGAATCGCCATACGCACGAGCGCCACCCATGAGTGCATTCGCCGGGGAAAGACGCTCGTGTTGCTTACCCCCGAGGAGATCGGCCTGCCAGTGCCCATCGATCAGAGCCGCATCAAGGCCGCCATCGTGGAGCCGCTGTTCGTCGGCGGCCGAGTGGAGGGAACGCTCAAGTTCTACTACCGCGATCCGCGCAAAATCACCGAAACCCAGCGCTCCATCGCCCACGGCTTCGCCCAGTTGCTCGCCACCCAAATGGCCGCCGTGGAAATGGAGACCCAGCGCAAGCTGGCCACCTCCATGGAGCTGAAGATGCTGCAGACGCAGATCAACCCCCATTTTCTGTTCAACACCATCAACACCATTGCCTCGTTCATCCGCACCGACCCCATGAAGGCCCGCACGTTGCTGCGGGAGTTCGCCGTGTTCTACCGGCGCACCTTGGAGGATTCCACCGAGCGCATCTCGCTCGCCCGCGAGCTCGACCAGGTGCAGCGCTACTTCAACTTCGAGCTGGCCCGCTTCGGAGACGCGCGCCTCGCCTTCGAGGTGGACGCGAGCCCCGCGCTGCTGGACATGATGGTGCCGCCGTTTTTGGTGCAACCGCTGGTGGAGAACGCCATCAAGCACGCGATGCCCACCGAGGGCAAGCTCACCATCACGGTGAAGACCGATGCCGACGGCGACGACGTGGTCATCGTAGTGAGCGACGACGGCGTGGGCATGACCGAGGAGACCTGCGCGAACATCACCCAGGTGGAGTCGTCCACCGGCCTCGGCATTGCCGTGAAGAACGTGCATGACCGCATGATCGGCTTCTTCGGCCCCGATGCGCAGATGGTGTACACGAGCGTGCTGGGGGAGGGCACCCAGGTAACCCTGCGCTGCCCCGGCTGCGCCAAGGCGCCGACGTCCTCGGCTGCATCGGCGTCGGCGGGGGCGCCCGCGGCGGCCGAGGGGGCGGCGCAAAGCGCGGAGAAGACGGCGCGCAACAACGCCACGGTGGCCGAGCTGGCCGAGCTTGTGGCCCAGGTGTCGGAATAAAGGCCGATCCCAGCAGGTAAATCGCCTATTTTCGTATCGACAATAGGGGCGCAGTCGTATATCATCCCATTCATTGGTTGTTATCTTTTATGGGGAAGGGCGCGCCCGTGTTTGAGTTTCTATCTTCGCCGTTTGGCCTGGTGGCTGTAGGCCTCGGTGTGTTGGCGGTGGCCGTGCTCGCCCTGTGTCTGTGGATCACGACCCTCGACCGCCGCATGCGCGGCATGGCCGATGGCTTGGAAACTGAGCGCCGCAAGGTGGCCGAGCTGCAAATGGTCATCGGGCGCCGCGCCAACGCGGCCCGCAGCTACGGTAACCGGGGGAGGGCGGCAGCGCCAGCGCCAGCTCCTGCTCCGGCGTCGGCCGTCGCTGCCGCTTCGGCTGGTGCGCCCATGCCGCCGCGAGGGGCGGCGGCTCCGATGCCAATGGGCACCCCCGCTGGCGCTTCCGTGCCTCCGCGAAACGTCGTTCCGGCCTCCGCGGCCGTTCCTTCGGGCGCAGCGCCTCGAGGCCGTGCGCCCCGGCCCGCTCCGGCCGGCAGCGGCTGGACGCCCAGCAGCATCCCGATGCCGGCGCAGTCGGAGGTGGATGCCTGGGTGCAGGGCGGCCCGGCCGTGCAGCAACCCATTGTGGTGCCCGATCGCAAGATGTCACGCAAGGCTCGCCGCGAGGCGGAGCGCGCCTTCGCGGCCCGCGCGGCTGCCGAACTGGAGGCTCGCCAGGCCCGTCGCGCCCAGGAGGCCGCCGCGGCCCAGCGCTCTTTCGGGTCGACCCCGGCCCGCGCGGTAGCAGCTTCTGCGCACCCCGCCGCAGCCGGCCGTCCTGCTGCGGGCGTTCCCGCCCAGGCCCAGGGCTTCGCGCCGGTGCAGCCGGCTTACGGTGCGCCTTCCGGCGCTCGCGCCCGCCACACGCGCTAGCGGTCTTCCCGCTGCGCCACTTTCCCAAACTCAAAAGGCCAGCGCCGAGGATGCTTTCGGCGCTGGCCTTTTCGTGATGCAACTGACGTGCTGGGCTTCTACCCCTTGTAGGCCTCCTGGAATCGAGCGACGTCGCGCTCGTAGATGACGAGCGTTGAATCGGGCTCTTCCAGATAGAACGGCACGCCGGCCAGCTTGGGATGGTTCACGAGGGCCGCTAGGGCGTCGAAGCCGATCTTGCCTTCGCCGATGCGCGCGTGGCGATCGACGTGGCTGCCGCGCTCATGGGTGGCGTCGTTCAGGTGCACGGCCTTCAGCTTGTTCAGGCCGATGGTACGGTCGAACTCTTCCAGCACGCCATCGAGGTCGCCTACGATGTCGTAGCCTTCGGCCCACACGCCGGCGCAATCGAAGCACACGCCCACGTGCTCTGGGTGCTCCACCTTGGCAATGATCGCGGCCAGCTGCTCGAAGCTCGTACCCACTTGGGTGCCCTCGCCGGCCATGGTGTCCAGCAGCACGCAAGTCTTCATGGATGGCGTGATGATCTTGTTCAGGGCGTCGGCCACGTCGGCCAGCCCCTCTTCCACGCTGATGTTCAGACGGCTGCCCGGGCGGATGAGGTACAGCGAGCCGTCCACCTCAGCCAGGCGCGCCAGATCCTCTGAGTACACCATGAGGGCGAAGTCACGCTCGTTCATCTTGTCCGTGGCCGGGTCGGCATCGTAGGGGGCGTAGGCCAGCGCGTCGTGGATGCCATGCTCCTTCGCGAAGGCAAGATAGGCGGCGACGTCCTTCTCGTCGAGGGCCGCCTGCTCGCTGCCGCGCGGGCTGCGCGTGAAGTACTGGAACGTGTTTGCGTTGATGGACGCCGCCTCTTTGGCCATCTCCAGATAGCCGCGGCGCTTCGAGAGATGGCAGCCAATGGTCAGCATGATGGGTCCTTTCGACAAAGATTTCTAAAAACTTGGTCAAAAAATCGAGTTATGAGTCTTGTCCTGGCCAAAAATCATAGTTCAGATGCCCTTGAGTCGGTGCAGTGCGGGCATTTGTTCAAGATTCCGTTGAATTAAGAGCGATTTGGAGCGCTTCAGGGGGTGCGGACAGTTACTTGGACAGCGGCCTACGCCGCCAGCCCCAACCGCCTCCTGCGGTTGTCTATCGTATCGTAGACGGTCCTGCCGCCCTCCCGGAAGGCCTTTAGACGGACGGTCGAGTA
>NZ_WPOO01000008.1:0-103956 GCF_009755265.1 Adlercreutzia rubneri
CGCGCCCTGGGCGGCGGCCCGAGGTAGCGCGGGCGGCCAAAGTGCGGTAGCGCCCCCGGCCGGGAACCGGGGGCGCCGCCGGCGGGATAGAGTGGCGCGTTCGGCTGATTTTGCGGTAGCGCTAACATACATGGAGATGGCCATGTCCATGTGCCACAGCTTCGCTCCCACGTCCTCGACCATCTTGATACCGTCGCCGGTGTTGAAGCGCCAGCCCTCGAACTTGAAGGGAGAGCACTTGAGGTACTGGTTCTTCAGCTCCTCGTTGAACTCGAAACCGCCCAGCGTCATGATGACGGCCTTGCGGGCCTTCACCGTCTTCTCCTCGTTGCCGATCATGGTGTAGGCGCCCACGATCTCCTTGGTCTGGGGATTCTGGATGAGACGCTCGTCATGGCAGTCGAACAGTACCTCCACGCCCAAGGCCTCGCGCTGGGCATCCAGCTCGTGGAAGGACAGCATGCCGAAGCCGTCGACCGAGGACAGCTTGCAGGAGCCCTCGTAGGCGTTGTCGTCCAGGAAGAAGTACTCGGGGATGGCACCGGCCAGCGCCTGCTCCACCACCTCGTAGGTCATGCCGTACTTGTCGGCGTACTCGGTGTTGCGGGCGCACTCCTCGACCCAGGCCTCGATCATGGCGTCCGGGGTCTTGCCCTTAGTGAAGGCGCGGATGTAGTCCTTGAAGCGCTCCTTCTCGGACTCCTCCACAATGGTCCACTCGCCGTTGTTGATGGAGCTGTTTCCGCCACCGCGCTCGGGAGCCTTCTCCAGCACGAGCACCTGCTGGCCGCACTCGTCGGCGCCGATGAGCGACGCCCACATGCCCGCGCCGCCGTAGCCGATGACGAGCAGGTCGCACTCGTAGTCCCAGGTCTGGGGCAGCCAGTCGCCGGTGTTGGCGAGGGTGTCGGCGCCGCCCGCGCTTTCATTCGCGCAGCCGGCCAGCGCCGCCGTGCCCGCCATGGCCGCTGCGGCCAGGCCCGCGCCCTTCAGAAACGAGCGACGGGACACGCCGAGTTGTTCGTCTTTCTTCATGAAAGATCCTTCCTCCTCATGTCGTGCGGACGCCCAAGGGTCCCCCGAGAGGCTTCGCGCTCCCTGGGATTTCGCGTTTCAGCGAACTCGCGAAGCTTCCAGAAAACACTCTCGAAGGCCGCCCGCTCCCTTGGCGGGCCCCTCCCCTTGCGGCTCTCATCCGCGTTTGCAAGACCCAAGATTACGCAGAACCGCTCGCCCGCACATCTGAGCATCCGTCGGATTTTCGAAAAGAATCTTTCGTAGAGCAAAGACGTTTTCCCAGATCAACGCATCTAGGATTATCAATCCGATAGGCGCAAATCCCCTGATAGGCTATGATTTGAAGCTCTATGTGGACGAATCGGCTAGAATAATCGGCATCGCACAGAGGCACAGCCTGGGGAGGGGAAGCCCGTGTCAGCAACCACGCATGCGCGCGAACCTATCGAAAACGCAACCGAAGAGAGAAAAGCTCCGCACCTCGGACAGGGTGATGGAGCGGAGCCCGCAACAAGTGGCGACGGCGCGGCGGCCGAGAAGGGGTCGAGAGGCGTCCGGGGCGCAGGACAGGGCGACGCCCCGGACGCGGAACGTTCAGCACGCGCCACAGTGACGGATTCCGCCCTCCTGAATTTCCTCATCGTCGTGCTGGGATTCGGCCTGTGCCGCGCCTGGATCGTCTTCTGCCTGGGAGCGCCGCTCGTCTTTCCCGCCGCCTCCCCGACTCATTGGATCTACCTCGCCAGCGGGGCGCTGTGCGCGGCCGTTGTGGCCCTCGTCTGCCGCGCGGGAGGAAACACGATCGCCCTCATGCGCCGGCTGCTCTTCCGAATAACGCCCTTCGCGCTTCTGGCCAGCGGCATCCTTATCCCCTTGGCGATACGAGCCAACAGCGAGCTGCTCATGGCATGCGGCTTTGTGGTCGGCGGCATCGGCGCGGGGCCATTGCAGGTGCTTTGGGGCGATCGCTTCTCGCACCACTCGGTGCAGTTCGCCGCCTTCGCCTCCCCGGCGGCCGCCATCGTCACGGCAAGCGTGGCCGCGCTCTCGGCGAGCCAGACGAGCTTCATGGGGTTCATCGTCGTGCCGCTTCTGTCCTTCGGTCTGCTCGTCTTCCATGCGGATCGCACCGGGCACCCCTGGCGCGAACTGGTCGGCAAGAGCGATCTCGACTCCTCGCGGGACAGCGCGCCTCAGAGCGCGGTCGCGGAACCTGCCGAGGCGGCGAGGGCGCAACCGACAGGCTTCAGGGCCGGCAGCCGCGTACCCCTCGGCGTGGGCAAGCTCATGTTCTCTATCATGACGTTCTCGCTGCTCTGCCGCATGTTCGACACCATGAACCGCGGCGTGGATCCCTTGGCGTTCCTCGGCGGCAGTCCGATCTTCGCCCTCGTCGTGGTAGGCGCGGCCTTCATCGCCATCGTGGCGAAGGCGGGAGAGCGGTTCAACCCCACCCTCATCTACCGTCTGTCTCTCCCCATCATGGTGGCGGGTTATGTGGCCATCGCCCTGTTGTTTGACAGCCACGCCGCCATTTCGCTGCTCATCATCAACGTGGGCTACGAGTTCTTCGACATCCTCACGTGGGTGCTGTTCGTCGACGCCTCCCGGCGCCGCAACGAGAACGCCCTGTACATCTTCGGACTGGGCGTGGCTTTCATGTTCTGCGGCATGGCGCTCGGCAATGCGGCGAGCCACATCTTAGACACCCTGGTGTCCAGCGGAAACGTGCAAGCCAACGTCGTGGCCATGGCCGCCATCCTGTGCCTGGTGATCGTAGCGTTCCTCGTCCTGCCCGAGGGAACTGTGGCGCAGCTTTCCCGCCGCGAAGGGCACGCGGAACGCGGGGCAGCGCGCGCGACCGAAAGCGGCGTTCTCGGCGAATCGGAGGCAGGAGACGGTGCCGCGTCGAGCAATCAAGCCGAAGGTGCCTCCACGGCGGATCGCATTGAGCGGCACTGCGCCGCCGTGGCCCGCGACTTCGGGCTCACTCCGCGCGAGAGCGAGGTCATCGTGCTTCTGGCCTACGGACGCACGCTGGCCATCATCGCTCGCGATTTGCACATCGCCCAAGGCACAGCCCGTACCCATATCGAGAACATCTACCGCAAGCTGGACGTGCACAAGCAGCAAGAGCTCATCGATTTGGTGGAGAACCACGAGAGCTAAGGGCGCGCGGAATTCGGCAATCGTCTGGTCAAAAAACGCGTAAAGCGGCAGCCTATCAGGATCACAGGGAGAACTTCTCCCGAGTTGGAGAGAAGTTTCGAGCGTTTAAGGCCTGCTCGACAGGGAGAATCGCCGAAAAGGGCACTATAATTTGCCACCTTACGAGTTTTTTGACCAGAAGCCCCCTGAATTCCGCGCGACAACGGATTTTGGGGGCTTCTGCTGTCCGTGGCTACTCCGCGACCTCCGCAGCCTCGACTGCGGCCTTGGCAGCAGCGCGCTCGGCCCGCTCGGCCTCGATGGCGGCCAAGGCCTCCTGGGGCGTGGGAGGGCGCGGCGTGTCCTGGGCGATGGCCTCGGCCAGAGCCTCCTCGTCGGCTCCCTCGATGACGATGCCCTTGATGGCGTCGCCGATGGCCAGCTGCTCGATCACCTCGAGCCCTTCCGTCGCCTGGCCGAACACCGTGTACTTATCGTCGAACTCGGGCTGTTCGTCCAGCGAGAAATAGAACTGGCAGCTGCCGGAGTTGGGCGCGGACTTATGAGCCATGCACAGGCTGCCGAGCCGATGGGCGTTTCGCGGGTTGTCCTCCCACTCGTCGATGATGGTGTAGCGCGCGTCCCCCGTGCCCGGATGCATCCCGCGAATGGCCCCTTGAGCGGCGGCGAGCACCTGGGCCGGTCCCATGGTGCGCGTGGTGGGACAGCCGCCGAGCACCACCGATCCGGGCTTCTTCGCGTGGAACTTCAGACTATCGTAAAAGCCCTTCGCGGCCAGCTCGATGAAGTTGCCCACGGTGACGGGAGCCTCGCATCCGAATAGCTCCGCGCGAACGGTGCCACGCGATGTTTCAATGACGGCGACTTCGCGGCCGTTGGGCTTATAGCCCGGGGTGTATATTTCCAGTTCGATGCGTGCCATAAACGCTCCCCTTCCCTGCAAGAGCGCACCCGCCTCGGCGCCGCGCCCATCCGAACGCCGCGCCTCTCAGACGCCGCGCTCGCAACTTCTAATAAAAAGCCCTCCCATCTTAAGACAGGCGGGGCGTATGCGCGTCCGATGGAGCATCCTATTTTGCTGCAAAGAGGCCGCAACTCGAGTTTTCAAGAACCGAGAAGGCCCGACCGCGGGCTGGAAGCGGTCGGGCCGAAAGGGAATGAGGCGGCGCGAAATCTGCAGCGAGCAGCCGAAGTTACCTAGGCGGCGAGGCGCTTGGCGATGGCGCTGATGAACTCGCCCGTGGAAAGGGTCACGGGGTTCGGCAGCGTCGTGATGCGGGCGAGGTCGCCGGTCATCTCGCCGGCCTCAATGGTGGCCAGGGTAGCCGCTTCCAAGCGGTCGGCGAAAGCCACGAGGTCGGGCAGCTCGTCCAATTCGCCGCGCTTGCGCAGGGCGCCGGACCAGGCGAAGATGGTGGCTACGGAGTTCGTGGAGGTCTCCTTGCCTTCCAAATGCTTGTAGTAGTGACGCTGCACCGTGCCGTGAGCCGCCTCGTACTCGTAGACGCCCGCCGGGCTCACGAGCACCGAGGTCATCATGGCCAGCGACCCGAAGGCGCTCGACACCATGTCGCTCATCACGTCGCCGTCGTAGTTCTTGCAGGCCCAGATGAAGCCGCCCTCGGCCTTCATGACCCGGGCCACGGCGTCGTCGATGAGCGTGTAGAAGTACTCGATGCCGGCCTCCTCGAAGCGGGCCGCGTACTTATCGTCGTAGATCTCCTGGAAGATGTCCTTGAAGCGGTGGTCGTACTTCTTGGAGATGGTGTCCTTGGTGGCGAACCACAGGTCCTGCTTGGTGTCCAGGGCGAACTCGAAGCAGCTCATGGCGAAACTCGCGATGGAGGCGTCCAGGTTGTGCATGCCCTGAGCCACGCCGGCGCCGTCGTACTCGTGCACGAGCTCGCGGATCTCGGTGCCGTCCTCGCCCGTGTACACCAGCTCAACCTTGCCGGGACCGGGCACGCGGATCTCGGCGTTCTTGTACACGTCACCATAGGCATGACGGGCGATGGTGATGGGTTTCACCCAGTTGCGCACGCAGGGCTCGATGCCCTTCACGATAATGGGCGTGCGGAACACCGTGCCGTCGAGCATCGCGCGGATGGTGCCGTTGGGGCTCTTCCACATCTGCTTCAGGTCGTACTCCTCCACGCGCGCCGCGTTCGGCGTGATGGTGGCGCACTTCACGGCCACGCCCAAGCGCTTGGTGGCCTCGGCGGACTCGAAGGTGACCATATCGTCGGTGGCGTTGCGGTTCTCGAGGCCCAAGTCGTAGTACTCGGTCTTCAAGTCGACGAAGGGACAGATCAGCTCGTCTTTGATCATCTGCCAGATGATGCGGGTCATCTCGTCGCCGTCCATCTCCACGAGCGGCGTGGTCATTTGAATCTTGGTCATGGTGCTCCTAACGACAGAAATCGGTTGCGACCATGCTACCGCGAAATGTGAGCAATTCGCCCCGCAATTCGCCTAGAAACAAGGTTGTAACGGGCAGGGGCTGTCCGGGTTCGAGCGGGCGGAGATGACCCGTGCTCAAGCAATGGCTCGCTCGGCGGAACAGCCCACTGGGCTGTTCCGTTCGCTGCGCAACCTGCGCGCGGGCCACCTCCGCCCGCTCGAACCCTACTCTGCCTCTGCTGATTCAGATGGCGCAGCCATGATCTCTTCCAGGAAGGCTTTGCCGTAGGTGGCGAGTTTTTTCTCGCCGATGCCGGGGAGGGCCAGCAGCTCCTCTTCTGTGACGGGGCGGGCGGCGGCCATGGCGGCCAGGGTGGCGTCGTGGAAGATGACGTAGGGCGGCACGGCGGCCTCCTGGGCCAGGCGCAGGCGCAGGGCGCGCAGGCGCTCAAAGAGCTCGACGTCCGCCTCGGTGAGATCGGCGGCGCCAGGACGGGCAGCCTTCGGCGGTTTGGCCGCGCTCCCCTTGCGCACCTTCGGCGTCTGCTTGATGCGCAGCGCAAAATCGGGCTCAGCGGCCTCACGGTAGCGGGGGCCGAAGCCCACAAGCGGGAACTTCCCCTCGGTGATGGCGAGATACCCGTCGGCAGCCAAGAGCTCCACCACTTCCATGAGCAGGGCGCGCCGAGCCTCGGAGGTGCCGTAGACCGGCAGGTTCACCAGGCCCCACTGGCGCAGATTCTCGGTGTCGGCGCCGCGCAGCACGTCCACCACCGTCGTCTTGCCGAAGCGGCCGCGCAGAGCCTGCACGCAGCGCATGATGGCGCGAGCCTCGGCGGTGACGTCCACGGCCTCGAATTCCCCGTCGCAGTTCGAGCAGCACCGCTTCGCCGACGAGCTTGCAGAATTTTCCTCGGTCGGGAGGGCGGACCAAGATCCACCCCTACGGAGGGTGGGGTCGCAGGCGGCATGGCCATCGCGGGAGTCTGGGGCGCAGGCAGCACCGTCAAGCAGGTTTGCGCCGCCGGCACCCGCCCCACCGTAGGGGGCGACCTCGGTCGCCCCTCCCTGCGACGGGAGTGCCTCGTCATGACCACCTTCCCCGAAGTAGCGGAGAATGTACGCGCGCAGGCAACCGGTGGTGTAGCAGTAGCCGACCATGGACTCCAGCATGCGGCGGCGGCTCGCGCGCACCACCTCGGCCTCCTCGGCCGTGAGCCCCTCGTGGGTCGATTCCTGCTCGATGAAGAAACGGCCCGTGGCGATGTCGCCGTCGCACCACAGAAGTAGGCATTCGGCCGGGCTTCCGTCGCGCCCGGCGCGGCCGGCCTCCTGGTAGTAGGCCTCCACCGACCCGGGCATGTTGTAGTGCACCACGTAGCTGACGTTGGACTTGTCGATGCCCATGCCGAAGGCGTTGGTGGCCACCATGACCGGGGCCGTATCGTTCACGAAGGCCCGCTGGTTGCGCTCGCGCTCCTCGGCGGTGAGCCCCGCGTGGTAGCGGGTGGCCGCGATGCCGCGCTCGCGCAAGTGGTCGCACACCTCCTCCACCGTCGCCCGCTTGGCGCAGTAGACGATGCCCGACTCGGCCCGTCGCTCGTCGATGAAGGCATCCAGGCACGCCAGCTTCTGCTTGGGCTCGCGCCGCTCCACCGCGAAACGCAGGTTGGGCCGGTCGAAGCCCGTGACCGTGCAGGCCGCGTCGCGCAGGCCCAGAAGGCGCACGATGTCGCGGCGCACCAGATCGGTGGCCGTGGCCGTGAGCGCCGCCACGGGAGGGCGGACGGGCAGCTCAGCGATGAACTGGCCGATGGAGAGGTACGAGGGGCGGAAGTCCTGACCCCATTGGGACACGCAGTGGGCCTCGTCCACGGCGATCAGCGCGAGCCGCGCCGTACGGGCGAACTCGGCGAAGCGCGGATCGGCCAGGCGCTCGGGAGCCACGTACATGAGGTCGTAGGCGCCCTCGGCCGCCCGGCGCAGCACCTCGGCCTGCTGTCCGGGCGCCAGCGTGGAATTCAGGTACGCCCCGCGGATGCCCGCTTCCTGCACGGCCCGAACCTGGTCGGCCATGAGCGACACGAGCGGGCTCACGACGAGCGCCATGCCCTCCATGACGACGGCCGGCACCTGGTAGCACACCGACTTGCCGGCACCGGTGGGCATGACTGCCAGCACATCGCGACCGGAAAGGAGCGCCGAGACCACTGCCTCCTGCCCCGGACGGAACGCGTCGTAGCCGAAACGGCTCGCCAGCACAGCCCGTGCCTGCTCCATCTTCTGATCCATGAACGTTCCCCGCCTTCGGTCGCCTCGTCTTTTGCAAGCCAGTATAGCGGGTATCGGCTCTACCGTGGTCGCGGCAAAGCCGTCCCAAAACCGTCATCGGTTCCCGGCGCTTTCCCACACCGACCGCTGCGGCGTCGCCATTGCGTCCGCCTCAGCCGAATCGCGCCGACACGCAGCGCCGCTACCCCAACCGCGCCAGCGCGTCCTCAGCAGCGGTGAGCACCTCGGCCACCTGATCGGGATCCATGGCGGAAAGCGGCACGCGGGGTTCGGGAGCCGCTGAGAAGTCGCCGATGGCCATGCGCAGCCACGCCACATCGTGCCAGGCGCCGAGCTTGTAGCCGGCCTCCTTCTGAACGCCCATGAGCGTAAAACCCAGCTTCTCGTGCAGAGCCAGGCTCACCTCGTTGGGCACCGTGATGAGGCTGTAGGCGTTGCGCACGCCCTGCAGGGCCAGAAGGTCGATGAGCGCCCAGAACAGCACGCTGCCCCACCCTCGGGAGGTGTAGCCCGGCGCGAAGTAGATGGACAGTTCGGCGTTCCACGCATAGGCGGCGCGCTCCCCCAGCCGGTGCGCGTAGGCGAACCCGACGATGGAGCCGTCCTCTTCCACCACCAGATAGGGATAGTCGCCGATAATAGAGGCCATGCGACAGCGGAAGGCGTCCAAAGAGGGGGTCTCGGTTTCGAACGTGATCGCCGTATCGCGAATGTAGGGCGCGTACACGGCCAGAATGCCTGCCGCGTCTGCCTCCGTCGCCAGTCTTACCGTGCGCACAACCGAACCTCCTTTGAATCGCCTGCGTGACGCCGTGACAACTATTGTATGCTCGCACCCATCGCCGTCAAAAGGCGAACTGGCGAGCGGAGGGGAAGCCGCGCGCTACTCGTACTCCACCACGGCCAGATCCGCCGGGCCGCTCACGATGAAGCCTACGTCGCGCACAAAACCGCCGGCGGGAACGTTCCCGTTGTGGGCGCCGTTGGCGACAGTGAGCCGCGTGCCTGAGGCCGAAGCCTTGCAGTTCCACGCGTCCTCCAAGGTCACCTCGCCGTTGAAGGGCACCACGACCGACCAGCTCTTCACGCCGGCGCTGTAGTTCGAGCCGGCCATCTCGTAGCGGAAGAAGGTGCGGCCGCCCTCCTCCCAACGGTCGGCCACCTGGAAGGTCCACTGCAGGGTGTCGTCGGCGGAGACGAGCATCTGGGCTCCGGCGCTGTTGTCCTTCACCTCGGCCCGGGCCAGCGCCACCTCCTCGCGGGAAAAGCCGGGGCTCTTCAGGGTGTCGACGAGCCATAGGCCCTCGTCAGTGAGGTCGTCCAGGGTGAAGCCGGAGGTCTTCGCGCAGCCGGGCTTGAACAGGGCCGCCGTCTCGTCCTTATTCGACAGGTTCCAGCAGATGTAACTCACGTCCAGCTCGTTCATGAGGCGTACCCACAGGTTCGCCGAAGCGTAGTCGATCTCGCCGGCACCGCTTGCCTCGCAAATGCCGAACTCGGTCACGAACACGGGCAGGCCGCCGGCCACCGCCGTGGAAAGCGCACGGCGCAGGTCATCTTCATGAGTGGCGGCGTAGAAGTGCAGCGCGTACATGACGTTGGCGTCGGGCAGCGGGTCGGCCGCCGCGGCGGCGAGATCCTGGGACCAGGTGGGCGTGCCCACGACGATGACCGCGTCCGGGTCGTTGGCGCGAATGATGGGGATGATCGCCTCAGCGTAGGCCTTGATATCAGCCCACGTGGTGCCGCCGTTGGGCTCGTTGCAGATCTCGTAGATGACGTTGTCCGCGTCCCCCAGGGCGCCGGACACGGAACGGAAGAACTCCTCGGCGGCCCACTGGTTCGTGGCGGGGTTCGCATCCGACAGGGTGTGCCAGTCGACCACCGCGTACAAGTCGGCGGCCTGGGCGTACTGGACGCCGCGCACCACCAGGTCGTTCAGCGCCGCGCGGTCGCCCGTCTCCGTGGCGTAGCCGCCCTCTTCCGCCGAGTAGGTGGCCAGGCGCACAACGTTGGCGCCCCACACGTCGGCAAGCTCGGTGAAAAACTCCTGGTTCACGTACTGCGGGTACCAGGCCAGACCGTGGGTGGAGACGCCGCGCAGCTGCACCGGCTCGCCGGAGGCATCGGTGAGCTGGGCGCCGACGACTTTAAGCGCGCCGGTCGTGGAAGGGGTGGGCGCGGGGGGCGCGGCCTCCTCGGACGGGGCCTCTCCCGCGGCGGCATCGGCCGGGGCCGCCGGCTCTGCCTCCAAGGTGTCCTGGGGACGGCTCGCGGGCTCTTCCACCACCAGGGCATTCGAGCCCCCGGCCGGGGCCAAGCCGCCCACCGTCATGGCCAGGGCCACGCCGACGCCCGCCAGCGCCACGAGCACCGCCACCGCGATGCCGATGCGCGCGAACCTTGCCCGTCCCGCCGTCTTTCCCATGGCACCCTCGCTTCCAGGGCCTATCGGCCCGCTCACTTCCAGGACCTAGAGGCCCGATCGTCCTTCGTCAGGCTCGCCATTGTACACCGCCGCCGGCGCCAGCGTCACTTCCACACACATTCCCAAGGCGCAGGCCACATCCGCCAGAAGATCGGAGGTGATGTTGGCGCGACCTCGCTCCACGCGGCTGACGACGGCCTGATCCACCAGGGCCCTCTCGGCCAGCTGTTTCTGCGTCATACCCTGCTCGCGGCGCGCCTCGGCCACCGCGCACCCGATGGACTGGCGCAACTGGCGCCGGTCGTCCAGTATCTCGCCATCGTCATCGACGGGAAACGGCCCGCGCAGCACGAAATAATCCTGCGAACAGGCCCCCTTCCCAATAGCGAGCAGGGCGAACTCGCTGTATTCCCGGAGGCCATTCGCCCTCAAGACCTCTCCCAGGTTCTGCCGTCCCGGAGGCACCACGCGCTCGGCCACCCAGCGACGCGCCCACGCAGGCCCTATCGCGCGCTCCCCCCTTTCGACGAACGAGGAGAAAAGGAACGGCACCTCTTCGGGGCCTGCGCCCTCCGCTATCTGGATGCCCCATTCGTCGCGTTCGGCGTCGTAGAAGAGACGGCCGCAGGGAACGGCATTGCGGGCGCGGCCGTCGATGATGTCGAAGGCGAACACGACTACCCCTCCCTCGACAGGCCGTCCGACCGGCTCTCGACGACGGTGCCCCCCGCGAGCAGATGCTCCCAGCGCCGTGCAAGCATCTCGCGCATCTTCGCAACATGGGCATCGGATACCGCGTGGCCGATGCCATCGGTCAAGGCCCGTATGCGCCCCTCGCCGAGAGGCGGCATTGGCAGGGGCGTCTCCACCAGCTCGCCCACGAAGCGCAAGTTCTCTTCCAACGAGCGCGTCCCCAGGTAATTGTTGGCGTTCACGTCGCTTAAGGGGTCGAAGGCGCGCACGCGCTCCTCATCCCCGTAGCAAGAGAACACGAAGGACAAGCCGCTATCGAACAGCGGCGCGAGGCGCACCGAGCCTTCGGGGCTGCGTATCACCTCTATGTTTGCGCCGTGGCGATCCCGATTGGCGATGAGATAATCAGCAATGATGAGGGCCGCCACCTGCGGGCCCCAACCGTAGCGCCGCGCAAGGTCGAACGGCGACTCCCCGGGGCGCCGGTTCAAGTCGTAGAATAAATCGAAGGCCATCTTGCGCTCGTCGGGCGCGCGGAAGCTCGGCGACTCGTTGAGCCACGTCTCGCGCTCTTCGCCGTCGATGACCACGAGCCCGTGGATGAGCCGATAGCGTGCATGGGGAATGCCCAGGTGCTCCATCACGCGGGCGGCCAGAAGCTCGTTGACACACTCATGGCCGTAAATGCCCCGGTAGCTGTCGTAGCAGGAGAGCTTGTAGTAGCGGCGCGCCCTCCCCTCGCCGGCCCGCGCCTTCGGGAAGGTGCCGCTCGTTCCCGAGGTTGTCGTGCGCTCGTCCCAGCGCAGGTGGCGGAAATCCTGCAGCTCCGCAACCAGATCGTCCATAGCCCCTCCCTTCAATATGATTTTTGCATCATATCACAGAAAGAGATCAGACGGTCGCCTCTTTCAGCAGTGCAGCGCCGAGGGCGAGGAATTCCTGCTGGGTCAGGGTTTCGCCGCGGCGGCGGGGGTCGATGGCGGCGGCATCGAAGATGGCGGGAAGGTGGTCGACGATGTCGGCTCCGTCGAGGACGAAGGCGCCCCCAACACCACCAGACAGGGCGCCATCCACGGCCCTTAGCCCAGCCGACGAACCCGAGGCTCCCAGCAAGAGCGAGCCGCGGCCGGAGAAGTAGGTCTTGCAGGAGTTGGCGATGGTCTTGCGGCGGTTGGCGAAGGCGGCGTCGGCTACGAGAGCCGCAGCAGCGATGACCTCCGGCGTGGCAGGTGCCCCATCGGCCATGAGCGGCACGCGACGGTTCAGGCGGATGACGGCGGAATCGACCCGGGGCGGCGGGAAAAAGTTGCCCGGGCCCACGGGAAAGCGGCCGGCCGGCTCGGCGTGCAAGCCGAGCTTCACGGTGTAAGCGCCGTAGTTCTTCGTGCCCACGGCGGCCGCCATGCGGTCGGCCACCTCCTTCTGCACCATGACGGTGGCAGAGTCCAGGAAGGGGAAGTTTTCGAAATAGTCGAGCACGACCGTAGCGGCGACGGCGTAAGGGAGGTTCGCGACCAGCTTGTTGGGAAGACTCAGCTGAGGCTCCTCCTGAGGCACAGCCACGCGGTACCTTGATTCGCTCAGACAGTCCTCGCTCTGCGAAACAGCCCACTGGGCTGTTTCGTTCGCTGCGGAACTCGCTCGGTCAAGGCACCCCGTGTCTGCGCCGATCCCGGCCATAGCCGCAACAATGTCATCCCCGGTTACGTCGAGGGCGTCTTTTTCGATGAGGGCGAACTTGTCGCGCCAGGGGTGCAGGGTGTCGGCGAGGACGGCGGGCAGGTCGGGGTCGCGCTCGATGGCGACGACGCTGGCGGCGTGCTTCAGGAGCGCGATGGTGAGCGTGCCGATGCCGGGGCCCACTTCCAAAATGCGGTCGGCCTCGCCCACCTCGGCCAGGACGATGATCTTCTTCAGCACGTCGTCGTTCACAAGGAAGTTTTGGCCCAGGGTATACTTGGTGCCGATGCCGTGGGCCTCGAGCACCGCGCGGGTGGCACTCGGCGTGGAGAGCGGCGACAGGCGCCCGTCGCCGCCGGCATAGCTATCGGTGGCCGCCACGGCCGTTGCCCTTCTTCTTGGTGTTCTTCTTCCCGTAGGCCGGGCCGCCGCCCTTGCCGGAGGACTTGCGCGGGCCGCGGGAGCCCGACTTCGGGGCATCCTGCTTAGGGGCGGGCGCCTTCTGGCTTACGGACAGCTTCGCGCGATCCTTCGGGCGGTGCTCGGCAGCTTCGGTCGTCCCGTCGTTGTCCTCCTCCTCTTCGACTTCCTCGATTTCTTCCACGCCCTCCACTTCCACAACCTCATAGTCGTCATCGAAGTCGAGGCCCAGGGCGCCGAAGCCGCCCACGGGGGGCAGCGGGTACTCCTCGGCGTCGGCCGTGATCTCGCCGTCAGCGCGGATCTTCCCCACCCAGTCGAGCACGAGCTCTACGGCAAAGCCGGCCACGGACAGCGCCGAGCGCACCGTGCCGATGAGCGGCTCGAAGCCGTGGGGATCGCCGCCGGCTCCTACCACGTGGATGACCGCAGAGCGCTTGGGCCGCGTGCGCAGGTCGGTGAAGTAGTAGGGCTGCAGGCGGTCGAGCAGCGCCTTCATCTGAGCCGGCACGCTGGCGAAGTACACCGGGCACACCACGATGAGCTCATCGGCCGCATCCAGGTGCTTGCGCACCTCGTTCATGTCGTCGTCGATGACGCAATGGTGGAACAGAGCACCGGATTCCGCCACCGTCTCTTGAGGCAGCAGCGGATCGCCCTCCTCGAACACGTGGATGGGCTCCTCGGCGACGGCGCGGCACTCATCGCAGCCGATACACGGCCGCACCTCGGTGGACGACACCGACACGATGGACACCCCGTCCTCCGGGCACTCCTCGATGCAGGCATTGAACAGCTCGTCGGCCAGCGCGGCACTGCGCCCATCGGCCCGACACGACCCGTGCAAAATCACTCTATGCATTGCTGCTACCTTTCTGCCACGGGGTGGGCTTGCGGTTGAGGAGGCGCTGTGCGTTCTCGTAGAGCTGGGCGAGCAGGGCGGCACGGGCCTCGGGGGTGTCGGCGCCGCGCACCTCGCAGAGCACGTCGGCGGTGTAGATGGTGTGGGCGGGGCCGCAGTCGGTGCCGCGCAGGGGCTCGGGGGTCATGTAGGGCGAGTCCGTCTCGGTGAGCAGGCGGTCGGCCGGAACCAGCTTGGCGGCCTCGCGCACCTCGTCGGCGTGCTTAAAGGTGAGCGGCCCCCCGAAGGCGATGTAGCAGCCGGCCTCCACCCAGCGGAACAGCTCGGCGGCGTCCAGGTTGAAGCAGTGCAGAAGGGTTCCCGCCTCGGGAAAGCCCTCCTCTTCCAGGATGGCGAAGCCGTCGTCGTGAGCCTCACGCATATGCAGCGCGATGGGCAGTCCCGCTTCCTTGGCCAGGCGAATCTGAGCGCGGAAGACCTCGCGCTGCGTCTCGCGCGGCGACAGGTCGTAGTGGTAGTCGAGCCCGATCTCCCCCACCGCGCTCACGCGACGGTCGCGCAAACGCTCGCGCAGGGCGGCCTTAAGCTCCGGCGCCCACTCCTTGGCGTTGTGCGGGTGCACGCCGGCCGCGATGCGCACGTGGGGCACCGCCGGAGCGGCGACAATGCCGGCCGCCCCGTCGTCCTCTTCTTCCATGACCTTCAGATCGCGCGCGGCCTCCATGAGCCAGAGAGGCAGGACGTCGAAGGTGGCGAAGCCGTCCTCGGCCGGATCGACGATGGTCTCCACGAAGGCGACGCCGTGAGCGCCGGCACGGGCCAGCTCGCAAGCCGGGTCGGCCAGCATCTGCAGATGCGCATGGGTGTCGGCCACCGGGCCTTCCAGCACCGGCGAGGGCATCACACGCCACTTCCCCCCTTTGCGCTTCTGCCGAAACAGCGCATCATAAAAAACGGGATCTTGGTCTCTCATGATCGCCTACAGCTCGGGCAGATTATCCACATCCAGGCGCGGGAAGAGGGGGTCGCCCACCTCCACGGCGACGCTAGCGGGCAGCTGGCCCCAGGCCGTGGCCTCCTGGATGTCGGTGGTGTCGGCGATCTCTCCCAGGCCCAGGCGACGGAACACCTCGGCCGAGGTGTTCGGCATGAACGGCGCCATGTACAGGGCGATGATGCGGATGGCCTCCAGACAGTTGTAGATGACGCCGGCCAGCTCATCGGCGCGGGCGGGATCTTTCGCCAGCGTCCAGGGGGCGCTCTCCTCCACGTACAGGTTCACGCGGCTCGCCAGCTTCTGCACCGCCGCCGCGGCCCCGGTGAAGTCCACCTCGGCCATGCAGGCGTCGTATTCCGCGTACAGGGTGTCGGCGATCTCGCGCAGGGGGTTGTCCTCGGAACCGGCAGGCGCCTCGGGCACGCGGCCCTCGAAGTACTTCGTGGTCATGTTCGTCACGCGGGAGACGAGGTTGCCCCAGGTATTGGCCAGATCGGCGTTGTACACCTGCACCATGCGCTCCATGGAGATGGAGCCGTCGTGGCCGAACTGCACGTCGCTCATGAAGTAATAGCGGTAGGCGTCCACCCCGAACACGCGCACCAGGTCGGCCGGCATAAGCCCGTTGCCCTTCGACTTCGACATCTTCTCGCCCTTGGTGAGCAGAAAGCCGTGGCCGAACACCGTGTGGGTGATGGGCATGCCAGCGGCCATGAGCATCGCGGGCCAGATGACGCAGTGGAAGCGGGTGATGTCCTTGCCCACAAAGTGGTACTGAATGGGCCAGCGGCGATCGAACTCGGCCTCGCGCTCGGGGTCGCCGTAGCCGATGCCCGTGAGGTACGCGATGAGCGCGTCGGCCCACACGTAGAACACGTGGCCCTCATCCCACGGCACGGGGACGCCCCAGTCGAAGCTGGAACGGGAGATGGACAGATCCTGCAAGCCGCCCTTCACGAAGGAGACGATCTCGTTGCGACGGCTGACCGGCCGGATGAAGTCCGGATGCTCGTCATAGAAGGCGAGGAGTTTGTCCTGGAACTCGGAGAGCTTGAAGAACCAGTTCTCCTCGCCCGAGGACTCGTAGCGCACCGGGCGCTTGCAGTCGGGGCACACGAACTCGCCGTCCTCGTTCTTCTCCAAGTCGCTCTCAGCGTAGTAGGTCTCCTCATGGACGCAGTACCAGCCCTCGTAGGCGCTCTTGTACAGCCAGCCCGCGTCGTAGAGCCCCTGCCAGAACTTCTGCACGGCACGGGTCTGGCGATCCTCGGTGGTGCGCACGAAGTTGGTGTAGTCGATATCCAGCGTCTTCCACGCATCGGTGAAGGCCGGGGCCAGTGAGTCGCACCAGGCTTGCGGGGTCATGCCGTTCTTTTCGGCGGTCTCGGCGATCTTCTGGCCGTGCTCGTCGGTGCCGGTGACGAACGACACGTCGTAGCCGTTCATGCGCTCGTAGCGCGCGATGGTGTCGGCGGCCACCGTGGTGTAGGCGGTGCCCAGATGCGGCGCGGCGTTGATGTAGTAGATGGGCGTGGTGACGCCGAAGGTTCCCTTAGGCATAGCGGGTAAGACTCCTTTTCCGGGCGCAGGCGGCCGATGACACCGCCGCTCCCCTTTAGGGTTGTTGCGTGCAGGCTATCTTAACACAGGGAAGGGCCGCACGATCCTTCGACTCCGCGCTGCGCCGTAGGCGCGTGATGGCGCGGGGCCGTGAGGAACCAGGGCGGCAAGGGTCGCGAGGGACGCGAGCGCCGCAAGGATCAGGAGCGCCCGAGGATTCCACCCAACGTTGCCGCAAGATCCTTTACGCTGATGGGCTTGGAGAGATGGTCGTCGGCGCCGGCGCGCTTCGATTCCTGCACATCCTCGGTGAACGCGTTGGCCGAGAGCACCACGACGGGCAGCGCGCGCAAATCATCGCGCTCGCTCTCGCGGATGCGGCGCGTGGCCTCGAGGCCGTTCATGACGGGCATCTGGATATCCATGAGCACCACGTCGAAATGGCCCGGCTCGCTCGCGTCCAGCGCATCGAGGGCCTCCTGGCCGTTGGCCGCCGTCTCGGCCGCCGCGCCGAGGGACTCCAGCAGCGCCACGGCGATCTCGCTGTTAAGCTCGTTGTCCTCCACAAGCAGCACGCGCACGCCGCTCAAATCGGCGCCCCTCGGCGCGGGCGCATCCCCCTGCGAAACATCGCACAGGGCGTCGGCGTCGTCGCTTTCCTCGAGGGAGCCTTTCGCGTCCCTTTCCACATAGCGCATGCTCACCCGCACCGTGAACACCGTGCCGCGACCCGGCTCGCTTTCCACATCAATCGTGCCGCCCATCAGCGAGACGACGGACTGGGCGATGGAAAGCCCCAGCCCCGTGCCCTCCACGGACTCGGTGCGCGAGTCGTGCTCACGCGCGAAGGGCTCGAAGACGTGCGCCAGAAACTCAGGCGCCATGCCGCAGCCGGTGTCGGCGAAGACGAACTCGTAGTCGCTCGTCCCCTCGACGCGAGAGGCGTGCTCGACAACCCGCAGCGACACCGAGCCGCCCGCCGGCGTGAACTTCACCGCATTGCCGAGCATGTTCATGAACACCTGTTGCAAGCGAAGCCCGTCGCCCTCTACCAGCGGATGGGCGAGCCCTTCGAATTCAATCACGAAGGCGATGCCCGATTCTTCGCAGCGCTGCGAGAACATCGTCTCCATCTCGAGAGCCAACGCTCGCAGATCCACCTCTCCCACGGTAAGCACCAGGCGCCCGTTCTCGATCATGGAGAGATCGAGAACCTCGTTGATCAGCGCGAGCAAATGGTTGCTCGACAGCGTGATCTTCGCCAGGCAGTCATCCACTTTCTCCGGATGCCCCTCGTTCATGCGCGCGAGCTCCGTCATGCCGATGATGGCGTTCATCGGCGTGCGGATATCGTGGCTCATGCGCGAGAGGAAGTCGCTCTTGGCGTTGTTGGCGGCAACCGCCGCGCGATAGGAGTCCTCCATGGCCAGCTGGAGCTGCTTCTCGCGCTGCTTGAGCGCCGTGACGTCCTGGGTTGTGTAGAGAAGCCGCGTCGGCATCCCCGCCGCGTCGCGCTGCACGCAGATGAGGTTGATGTCCTCCCGTTTGACGTCTCCCCCGCGATTCATCTGGTACTCGAAGCGGATCTCGTCGGAGCCGGGCGGCATGAGATCGATGATCGTGTGCTTGTCGTAGAGCTTGGCCACCTCCGCCTTGGCCTCGTCGCCCACGACCAGGCCCTGCAGGCGCTCTATCATGGCGGTGTAGGGGCCTTCCAACTCGTAGGGGTCACTCGGCGTGACCGGGCCGCTCATGTAGCGGAACCGATCGGCATCCAAATCCATGAGCACCAGCCGCTCGGTCAGCTTGGCCACCCCGCGCTGCACGTCCTCCCGATCGCGCATCGAGCGGGTGAGCGAGCGGTGGCGGCGGTTGTTGTAGAAGATAATGCCGGCAATGACGAGGACGAATACCACCACGATGACGAACAGGGCGTTCCAACCGCCTTCATTGGCCTCGTTGATCATCTGCTCGGTAGCGGCGGCCGGGAACGTCTCCAGCATCATCCAGCCGAGACCCGGCACCTCGCGAAGGCACACCGAGCCCGTGCCGCGCTCAGCCTGGTAGCTGTACGTGACCGTCTCGTGATTGGCAAAAGCGCGCTCCAGATCGCGGGCGCCAGAGGTGGCAGAGGGGTCGGCCTGCGCCTCTTGGATAAGGTTCCTGCCAACATAGGAGGAATCCGTGGCGGCCACCACCTCCCCGGTGGGCAAGCACAGCATCACCTGGGACGCGTAGCCGAAGAAATCGCCTGACAGAAGATCGGCGAGCCGGTTCTCGCTGTAGTGGGCCAGAAGCAAGCCCACGACCGGGCCGTCCGCGCCCTCGCGAACCGGTGCGAAGAAGTACACGAGGTTCTCGTGGGTCATGCGGGTGTTGAATACGGCCTCGATGCCAGATTCGCCCGCCATGGCCCGCTTGAAGTAAGAGCGATCCGACACGTTCACCGGCTCGTGCTGGGGCGAGTGCTGCATGCCGTCGACATCAACGAAGTCGATGGTGTCGAAAGGCGAGGTCTCCTCCACGCTGATGAGCCATTCCTCGCTGGTGACGATGTCGGTCACATCCGCCGACTCCGAGGCAAGGGCGGCGATAGTCTCGATGTCTTTCTGCGTGTTCTCCATGAGGGTGGAGACCAGCACGCAGGATTGGGCCGTGGCATCAGAGACGTACTGGTTCGCCTGGGCAACGATGCGGTTGCTCGTCTGCTGCATGAAGGTGGACAGCGTGACGACGACCGCGATGAACACGAGAACGAAAGCAGCTATGGAGAGCCAGTACTTTTTCCCCTCGTCTTCCACAGCGTCCTCTCTCGTCGCGGCACAGGTAATTACACATGATACGCGAAAGAGGGCAGCTGAGAGATTACAAGTTGGAACCAGCGGCGGGAGCGGCGACGTCGGCGAGAGTCAGCCCCGAGAGGTAGTCCCCGATGGCCGCCTGAAGACCGCCCCACACGCGGCGGGACGGACAGCCCTCGGCGCGCTCGCAAGTGGAGAGCGACCCCATACAATCGAGCAGCTCCAGGCCGTCCTCGGAGGCGGCGACAATGTCGGCCAGCGTGATGGAGGCCGCCTCACGGGCCAAGCGGTAGCCGCCCTGGTTGCCGCGGGTCACATCGAGCAGCCCCGCGCTGGCAAGCGGCGCGACGACCTGCTCGAGGTACTTCTTGGAAAGCCCCTGGCGATCGGCGACGTCCTTCAAGGCCACACGGCCCTCCCCCTGGCTTTGGGCCAGGTCGATCATGAAGCGCATGCCGTAACGGGTCTTCGTCGAAATCTTCACCGGAGGTCGCCTTTCTGGGTAAATCGTCGGGAATATGGTAACAATCATAGGAGGTTCTTGACAATCTCCGCAACCCGTCTATATTAATCTCTAGCAAATTACTAGACTTAGATGGAGAAGCTCGATCACGGCCCTGAACCGTGCCGGGCGAACCCATCCCCAACGCGGAAGCAGGAGCATCATGAGCCAGATCTACCTTGACCATGCGTCCACGACGCCTGTCCGTCCCGAAGTAGTGGAGGCCATGACCCCCTATTTCACCGAGCATTTCGGCAACCCCTCCTCCATCTATCCTTTGGGCCAGGAGGCCTCCGATGCCGTGGCCGCCGCCCGCGAGAGCCTGGCCGGCCTTATCGGCGCAACGCCGCGCGAGATCTTCTTCACGAGCGGCGGCACCGAATCGGACAACTGGGCCCTCAAGGGGTTCGCCCGGGCCAACGCCGCCAAGGGGCGCCACCTTATCACGAGCGCCATCGAGCACCACGCGGTGCTGCACACCTGCCAGGCGCTGGAGCGCGAGGGCTTCGAAGTGACCTACCTGCCCGTGGACGAGCACGGGCTCGTGAGCGTTGAGGACTTCAAGGCGGCCATCCGCCCGGACACCATCCTGGCCTCCATTATGTTCGCCAACAACGAAATCGGCACCATCGAGCCTATCGCTGAGCTGACGGCAGCTGCCCATGATGCCAACGTCGTTTTCCACACCGACGCGGTGCAGGCCTTCGGGCACGAGCCCATCGACGTGAACGAGCTGGGCATCGATATGCTGTCGGCCTCCTCCCACAAGATCTACGGGCCTAAGGGCGTCGGCCTCCTGTACGTGCGCAAGGGCGTGAAGCTCCAGAACCTCCTCGACGGCGGCCAGCAGGAACGCGGGCGGCGCGGCTCCACGGAGAACGTGCCCGGCATCGTCGGCTTCACCCGCGCGACCGAATTGGCCGCCGAGGAAATCGCCCCCGAGCACGACCGTCAGCTGGCCCTGCGCGACCACGCCATCCGCCGCATCCTGGAGGAGATCCCCTCGGCGAAGCTCAACGGCAGCTGGGAGAGCCGCCTGGCCAACAACGTGAACTTCTCCTTCGAGTTCATCGAGGGCGAAGGCATGCTGCTGCAGCTGGCCGCCCGGGGCATCTGCGTGTCCTCCGGCTCCGCCTGCACCTCCGGCTCGCTGGACCCGAGCCACGTGCTTTTGGCCATCGGCCTTCCCCACGAGATCGCCCACGGCTCGCTGCGCTTGACGCTGGGCCGCGACACCACCCTGGCCGACATCGACTTCGCCGTGGACTCGCTTAAGGCCACGCTGCAGCACCTGCGCATGATGAGCCCCCTGTACGAGGACTTCCAGCAGGGCAAGGTGGAATCGGTCATCGAGCGCTTCAAGGCCGACGGCTTCCCCTACGCGAACTAACATCACCCTATCACCTCCTTCATCGTCCTCCCCACCCATAGAAAGAGAGAATCCCTCATGGCCATGAACTACTCCGATAAAGTGATGGAGCACTTCACCAACCCCCAGAACGTCGGCGAGATCGAGAACGCGAGCGGCTGCGGCACCGTGGGCAACGCGGTGTGCGGCGACATCATGCGCGTGTACCTCGACATCGACGAGAACAACGTCATCCGCGACGCGAAGTTCAAGACCTTCGGCTGCGGGGCCGCTATCGCCACGAGCTCTATGGCCACCGTGCTCGTGAAGGGCAAGACAGTGCAGGAGGCGCTGGAGGTCACGAACAAGGCCGTCATGGAGGCCTTAGACGGGCTGCCCCCGGTGAAGGTGCACTGCTCGCTGCTGGCCGAAGAGGCCATCCATGCGGCGCTGTGGGACTACGCCGAGAAGAACGGCATCGTCATCGAGGGCCTGGAGAAGCCCGTGAGCGACATCTCCGAGCACGACCACGGCCACGGCGACGAGGACGACGAGTAGCCGCTGGCTCTCCGACAAGCCGCTGGTTCGACCCGGAAGCCCAAGGGCTTCCGGGCTCTTCTCTTTTCAAGCCGGCGCGTGCCGCAAAGTCGCCCACCCCTACGCTGCGACGACGATGACGTTCATGCCGTCGCCCGCGCAGGTTTGCAGCACCACCGACTCGCCGTAACCGGTTACCCGCGAAGCGATGGTCTTCCACGTGGCCGTCTCCTCCACCTGGAACACATCCCTCACCGTATAAGTGCGCTGCCCTCCCGAGCGGTCGCACACGACGACGGCATCGCCCGAGGACAGCGAACGCACCGGTGCGAACGAGCCGGGGTTATGTCCGACGAAATAGCCCCAGCTGCCGTCATCCACCGCGTCCGACCCCAACCACAGACCTCCCCCGGAGCTCGGCGTCGTGCCGCCGCGCACATCGCGGTAGGGAATGGCGGTACCGTCTACCACCAGCGTGCCAGGCTTGAGCGTTCCATCGACGTTCGATCCCTCATCAGATGGCACCTCTTCGGAAGCGGAAGAGTCGCCTTCCGCCGATGCTTCCACCGAAGGTTCGGGCCCGGGCGCGCTCGGCTGAGAGGCGAATCCCCCGCCTTCCGCCGCACTTCCGGACCCCTTCGACGCCTCCTGGCCGCCGCGCTGTTCGTCCGCCCGATCCGCCTCTTCCGAACACGCACCCGCAGCCTCGCCCGATGAGGCACCTGGACCCTCGGCAGAAAGATGAGCGTCCTGCGCCCCGGCGGCTTCGGCCGGCGTTTGCTCCCCTGCTTCCGTGGCAGCTTCCCGCGCCGCCGCGTCCGTTACCCTATAGGCCGCAAGCGCCTGCCGCACTTCGGCGCGATGGGAACGGGCCGCAGCGGCCACCTTCTCCTCCAACTTCTGGCCCACCAACGGAGCCCAAGCGTCCCCGGCTCTCACACTTTCCTCAGGCACGGACCCCTCACTTCCCCAAGCTACCGCGCCAAGCCCCAGGCCGGCGCCCAAGGTAAGCGCCAGCGCTCCTGTCACCACAGCCTTCTTTTTGCGTCCAACAACCTCTCCCATGCTCTCACCAGGCCTTTCGCTCTCAAAACCGAATGTTTGTTCGCATTGTAATGTAATACAAGCCCAATGAAAAGCCCTTTTAGTACAAAAGTTCGCTTCAATTTCGCAGTGCCGAATCCCGACGCTAGCGCAGCTTGGCGCGCCGCTCTTTCCAGTCAGGCATGAAAGTGCCCATAAGCGCGTGGAAGCGAGGGCCGTGGCCGCGCTCAAGCAGGTGGCACAGCTCGTGGACGACCACGTATTCCAAGCACTCCGGCGGGTAGAGGGCCAAGCGCACGTTGATGCAGATGCGGCCGGTCGAGGGCTGGCAGCTGCCCCAGCGACTCGTCATGTTGCGGTAGGCGATCTTGCCCGCCTTCACGCCCATGACGGGCTCCCACGCCTCGATGAGCGCCGGCACGCAGGCCGCAACGACCGCTTTCCACTGGGCCACTTCCGTAGGCGTGGCCGCGGCGGCCTCGACACGGGGCGATTGCGCGATCTCCTGCTGCTGGCGCTCTATCCAGTCGCGCTTCTCCCCCACGAACTTCCGGATGGTGGCGAGCGGCAAGTGCAGGGGCGCCGACACCTCGATGCGCCCGTCGGGAGGCTTTACCCGCAGGTGCATATTCTTGATGGCCTTGCGGGTGAGCCAGACCTCCAGCCCGTCGATGAAGACGAGCTCGGGAGGCATCATTTTTGCCGGACGCTTTCTCGCTGCTGCCATGAAATTATTCGACTCGCTTCGCTCGCTCAGAATGACACCGAAGTCATCGCGCGGCCTCCATGGCCAGGTTGTAGGCGTCGTTGCGGGAAATGCCGAACTCGGCGACAAGGTGCTTGGTGACCTCCTTGGTGCGCAGGCCCTCCGCCACCAGCTCGACAGCGCGCTCGGCAGCCGATGCCGCGGCCTCCTCGGCACCGACGGCCGCCTCCGTCTCGCCCGGGGCGTCTATCACGAGCACGATCTCGCCGCGAACGCCGCCGGGCTCCTCGGCACGGGCCGCGAACCGCTCGCGCAGCTCGGCGGCACTCCCCCGGGCCACCTCCTCGTGCAGCTTCGTCAGCTCGCGGCAGACCGCCACCTCGCGCCACGGCAGCACCTCGGCGATGACCGAAAGCGCCGCCACCAGCCGGTTCGGGCTCTCGTAGAACACGAGAGCCGCGTCCAGCCCGGAAAGCTCTGCGAGCACCGTCCGTTGCTCGGTCGCCTTGCGTGGGAAGAAGCCGCCGAAGTAGAAGCGCGAGCACACCGTTCCCGAGGCCACGTAGGCGCAGGCCGCCGCCGAGGCGCCGGGCAGCACCTCCACAGCAACGCCGGCCTCGCGCGCGGCGGCCACAAGTCGCAGCCCCGGGTCGGACACGCCGGGCATGCCGGCGTCCGAGCAGTAGGCCACCACCTCGCCGGCCGCCACGCGCTCCACCACGCCCGCAGCCCGCGAGCCGATCATCGCCTCGTCCAGCCGCGCGAGCCGCTTCTCGATCCCGAAGTGCGCGAGCAGCTTCCCCGTTACCCGGGTGTCCTCGGCGCACACCACGTCGGCCTCGCGCAGCGCCTCCAGCGAGCGCAGCGTCATATCGCCCAAATTCCCAATGGGCGTCGGCACGATGACGAGTTTTCCTGAAGTGCTCATAGGTACATTATATATGAGGAGGCGGCCACTTAGCCCTCGTCGCCCAAGCGTCGTTCGGCATCGCGAAACGCGCGGTCATGATCGCGGGCCCCGATGGCGAGGATGTCCACGATCTGAACTTGCCCGTCGCGAATACGGTAGATCACACGAAGGCCGTCGGCCCGAAACTTCAACTCCCGGCATCCGGCCAAAGCTCCGCTGAGCGCCTTGCCTATCTCCGCGGGACGAACGCGGAGTCGGGCAAGCCCTTTGTTGAGCATCGAGCGAACCGAGCCGTCGAGCGCCTCGTACTCCTTGCGGGCCCCACGGGAGAAGACGAGCTCGTAACCGCTCATGCGAAAAGCCCCCCATCAGGAAGGTCATCGGGATCAAGGGCCAAGAAGGCATCATAGCCCTCGTCGCCCAGTATCTCGCTGAACGGCACGGTCTCCCCCGAGGGATCGCGATCGATGGCGGCCAACCGCTGCGCCGCGACATCGTAGAGGCGCTGGAGGCGCAGCTGCTCCAGTTCCACCGCCATGGCCTCGAACTCGTCGTAGTCCACGATGACCGTCTCGATGCTGGCATTGCGATCGGTCACGAACAGCGGCTCCCGCTTCGCACGGCGGCGGCACTCTCCGAAGTTCTTAGAGGCCTGGGTGGCGCTCACCACCCGATCCTTGCTGAAAGCCAGCTTCCCATCGGCGACGACAACCATGATTTCGCTCCTTATGCGTATGCAATCTACTTTAACACCGTATTTTTATGCGTATTGTAACACGGAAAATGGGTAGGCAGCGAATAGTTGTCCCGAAGTCCCTATCTCATTGTGGCCCCCGCCTTCGCAGAGTACTAGCTGGTCTTGGACTATCTGCGCCTGCAGAACCGCTTAAGCAGAGGCTCCCGGCAGGAAAGCGGCATCCTTGTCCACGAAATCGGCAAGCAAACGGGCATAGTCGCGATAGTATCCGCTTCTGTCGTGCTCCACGACCCGTTCTGCGAAGGCATCGACCCAACGAAGTAGGTGCTCCTCCAGAAACAGTCGCTGCTCCGTCAGCAGCGACGCCCTTTGAGCCTCGCCGGCCCTCGTTGTTTCAAGAGCCAACTCCCGCATAAAGGCCAATTCGATGGCCATGTGATCATCTGCGACCTTGCCCATGCCGAGAGGTTTAAAGCCGTTGCGCAGATACACGTTTCGAACTTCGAGAGTATTCGGCTGAAAGAGCGCATTGATCCCCGTAGCGTAGATAGATTCCCACATACACACCGCCGGCTTGCCCACACCCACGAAGAGGCGGTTGTACTCCCCTTCCAAGGTAAGCGGCACCGCATCAATATCCTGCTCAGGCACTTTCGGGCCGGCGCCTTCGCCAACCTTGCAAGTACGGCAATCCCGAAGGCCCCAGGCCTCGCCTAAAACCTCGAAGCACTGGTCCATAACCTCACAGGATTCATTTTCCGCGAGAGCCCGGTCGGGCACATCCGAGAACACGCGCTGCAGCAACCCGTACATTGCCGCCCGGGCGACCAGCACCTCATCAAGAGCATCACTCTGAACTTGGTTCATCTCAACAGCCCCTTCTTCGCCATACGGCCAATCTCCTGTTTTGAGAAACCGCCGCGCCCCCTGGGAGCGCGGCGGATACGGGAGGGCCACTCGTGCAACCTCGACAACAGCTGGATGACTTCAGTTCCTACATCAGCCAATCCCGAAACGAGCTGGCTGCATAGGCGCTCTCGTCGACATACGTGGCAGGAGAGGTGGTCGATTCCGGCGCACAGGCCACTTTGCCCAAATTCGTCCCCGTCTCTTCCATATCGCCGAACGTGAGCGCTCTCATAAGGCACGCCTGGACGCAATCTGGCTCTATGCCCTTCGCGCGCAGATCATAGCAACCATCGCATTTCTGCGTGATGTTCAGATCGACGCGATACTGGGGAGCCCCATAGGGGCAGCTTTTCACGCAGGACTGGCAGCCGATGCACGCGCTGTCATCATGCTGCACGGTTCCATCCTCTTCGTCAACGTACATGGCCCCTACGGGACAGTTCGCCACGCAGGCGGGATCCATGCAGTGGTTGCAGGCGAGTGACAGGTGGAAGACGCCCGGTTTGGAACCGTTCTCGCTCACGAAGCTGCTCACCCGACGGAAGAACGCCCCTTCGGGAAGATGATGGTTCTCCTTGCACACCATCATGCAGCTGTGGCACCCCGAGCACAGACTCTGGTTGAAATGAAAGCCCTTCTTTCCCATGATCTTCTCCTATTCCGCGCTCAGAACGACCTGACGACTGCTGTCGCTTCCCAGCGGATCGCCCGCATATTTGCTCACGCGCACGTTATTCGAATTGAACGAGGTGCACCCCATACCCTGCATGAGGGTGCCGTTCAGGGTGCTGACGCCGCCCATGACGTCAATGCCCTCCTCATTGAACTGCGACCAACCGCCATTGGGAAGTGCCAGCACGTCGTCCATATAGGTGGGGCTGACGCACGCTATGCGAAGCACGCTTCCGTGAGGACTCTCCACCAGAACCGTGTCGCCCGTGGCGATACCGTTCTCCTTCGCCACCTTCTCTCCCATGAACACCGGTGTGGCAAACGCCTCGCCCAGAGACTTGGTGTTGCCGTATACGCCGTTGCCGAAACGAGGGTAATGCGTGTTGTACATCAGGTAGGGAAAGTCGCCCTTCACCTGGTCTTCGAAATCCGCGTAAGTGGTCTCGATGCCCTCCACGGGCGTCACGTAGGTGGGATAGGGCTTCCACTCGTCGCCTGCACGAAGCTTCGCCTGGTTGAGGATATCGGCCTTGTACTGGCAGTAGATCTCGAATTTCCCGGAATCGGTGGCCAGCGGGTGGGCAACGGGATCGTCCACGAAGTCCTTGTACGCAATGAAGCCAAAATTGTCGCCCTGCTTGCGCTCTACCTGGTAGACGCCCTTTTCCTTGAACTCCTGCAGCGTGATGCGCCCCTGTTGCGGCTGGCCCTCCACGCCCATGGCGTCAATATCTTCCTGGGTTATGGTAAGCAGGGGCTCATAGGTCACACCGTCGTCGCAGATGACCGTGGTGCCCGCCATGATGTTGTACAGCTTCTGCTCTTCGGAAAGCGGATACATGCCGGCGGGGTCTTCCCCCAGCGCCGTGAGGATGGCGCTCTCGAATTCCCGGTTCGTGCGCGCTTCGTACAGGGGATCGCACACTTTATCGTAGTGGTACACAATTTCGCGGCCGCCCTCGCCCGTCTCCAGGATGGCCTCCTTCTCCAAGTCGCTGATGACCGGAACGACGATATCGCAGAACTGGATGTCCAGCTTCGGAAGGATTCCGCGGCCCACTACGCATTCGATGCCGCCCTCGCGCAGGGCCCGCACCGCTTTCACGGTATCGGGGTAGGAGCGCATGGCAGACCACGTGCCGAAATCCATAAAGCGGACGTCCAGGTCGCGCTCCTCGCAGGCGCTCTCGGGAGCGTCGTTGCGAATGTCTCCGGTGAAATGGTACTTCTTGTTGAAAATCGCATCCCACACCTGTGCGGCGCTCACCACGTCGTCGCACGGCTCGCCGAGCATCTTCTTCGGGGCGATTCCCAACTTTTCCTTGGCCTCGTCGACTCCCGAGCTGCCCGTCAAAATAAGGTTGCACGGCGCATCGCTTCCGCCATCGAAGTAGTAGCCGCCCCAGCACTGCCCCGGTTTGCCGTAATGGCCGCCCATGGAGTTGACGGCGATCATGAGCTGCTCCAAGTTCTCCGTAGCGGTATGGCGCATGCAGCCGAAGGCATTGAACGTCATGACCTTGTTTTCCTTCGACAGCAATGTGGCGAACTTGGTGATTGCCTCCACCGGCGTGCCGCAGATCTTCGTGGCCCACTCCGGTGTTTTCGGAACGCCGTCGTATTCCCCCTTGACATAGCCGAGGAAGTTCTCGGCGCTCGCCGCATTGGCCGGCATCGATTCGGCGTCGAATCCCACGGTGTACTTGTGGAGGAAGTCCCAGTCCACGACGTTGCCGCCCTCTTCATCCAAGCGCAGCATCTCGTAGGCGACGGCTAACAGGAAAGCCGTATCGGTGCCCGGACGAACGGGAATCCAGTCGGCCTCGAGCATGCTGGCCGTCATATTGTAGTCGGGACCCACCACGGTGAAAGTAGCGCCGTTCTCCTTCGCTTTCATGAAGTGCCACATGGGAGAACCCATGGCGTTCCATGCAGGATTGAAGCTGTAGAGCACCACGTTCTCCGCGTTGTACATTAAGTCGAAGCGATCATTGGCCTGGCCGCGCTTCACATCGCAGCCATCGTGCTCCGCGCCCAGGTGGGCCGGCGCCAAACGCGCGCTGCCGCGGGATCCCGTGGCCATGATGCCCACGCTGCCGCCCAAATAGCTGGCATAGGGCAGCCCGTCCCACGACACGCCCAGAAACGAACGCGAACCAAACTGCTCGAACACCCGCTTAACCTCGTCGGCCACGTACCCGACCGCCTCGTCCCAGGAGATGCGCTCCCATTCGTCCTGCCCGCGCAGCTCGGGATGGTAGTCCACCCCGCCCGGCTGCCAATGCTTGCGCTTCATGGGATACTTGATGCGATCCTCCCCCAACCACGTGGAGGACAGCGTTTTGCCGCGCGGACAGCTGCGCTGCTGAGGGTAATCCTGGGAATCATCATGAGTATCGTCGGTCTTCTGGCGAACAATCACACCGTCGACCACATAGCCCTTGTTCAGGCAACGTCCGCCGCAGGACTGCCAGCAGGAAAGCGTCATCCACTGACCGCCCTCCGGCAGGACGTCGATTGGCTGCCGCTGAATACCCGTATCCTCTCCCGTTTTCGGCGTCTTGGTGGGCTCAACATCGCCGCCAACGCATCCCGATAGGGCAAGCGAGCTTGCCAATAGCGAAGCCGCTCCTAGAAATGCACGTCGTTCCAGCATTCCCATCTCCTCTTTCTCGCTCCCATGCAACGAACTCGGGAATGTGCCATCGCTTCAGGCCGGCTCACCCGCCCTCGTTGCCTTACGGGAAGGATTATGGAATCGCGGGAAAACGGCTTCAATAGACGGCAGATCAATGAATCCTTAACAAATTACAACACGAAGGTCAGCAGAGGCAACGTGCATCTCGAGATGCTAGAATTCCTTAGAGAACGAAAGGGGGCACTGTGGGCGGGAAGGAACTTCGCATCGATGTGAAGCTCGTTGTGCTCAGCGCCGTCCTCATCACCCTCATTATTGCCGTTGTCGGCCTCTGGTCGGCCAAAACCCACGAGCAGCAGCTGAGGCAGGAACTCGTTGAGCAAGCCCGAGGTTTCGCCCAGCAGATGGATGCCGTGTGGACTTTCGTCGACGCCAATCAAAACCGCATCAATTACACTTCGGACGGCATATACGAATTCAAGGGACTGCACTGCTCAGTTGCGGCAAAAGCGGTAGCCCAGCTGTTCAACAGGAGCACCGACTACGTGGTTAAGTTCACGCGCACCGATCCGAGAAACCCCGGAGATGCCCCTGATGAGTGGGAACAAGGCGCTCTGGCCTCCTTCGAGGAAGATCCCGCCATTGGAGAGTACTACCAACTCGTGGAAAACGATGAGGCGATGAGCCTCCGCTATTGCACGCCGCTCACCGTGGAAGAGGGGTGCCTGTCGTGTCACGGAGCGCCCAAGGGCGAGATAGATATCACCGGCTATGCAAAGGAAGGATGGAGCATGGGCGATATCGCGGGCGCCCTGAGCATCAGCATCCCCGCGGAACGATACATCGAATCCTACAACGCCGCACTTGCGCGAGATCTCGTCTATTACACCTTGGCAATGTGCGCCGCCTTGGCCATCCTTTTCTTCGCCGTACGCCACCTCGTCACCAAGCCTTTGCACTCGGTCGTTGAGAGTTTGGGCGAAGTGGGCCGAGGGCGTATCGACATGAAGCTGAACAACAGCCAGTCGACCAAAGAGATGTCGACCATGATCAACGCGTTCAACACTATGACCGACGAGCTGGACGATCTCTACGGCAATCTGGAGCAGCAAGTTGCCGACCGAACCGAGAGGCTGCAGAAACTAAGCGAGCAGGCCATCGCCCAGAGGGAGGAGATAAAGAAGGTCAACGAACGCCTGCAGCAGGAATCGGCCTACAAGTCCGACTTCCTCGCGACCATGAGCCACGAGTTGAAAACCCCCCTTACTGCCACTATCTCCTATCTGGAAGCGCTGCAATCGAAGCAATTCAACTTATCAGACGAGGAAAAGCAACTGGCCTCAAGCGCCGAGGCCAGCAGCAAAGAGCTGCTGCTAATCATCAACAATATCCTTGAAACCAGCAGATCCAAAGACATCAAGGAGAAGATGAACTGGGAAGTGATCGATGTACTCGACTTTACCGAGTACCTTCTGCAAGAAACGCTCCCCCTCGCCCGGCGCAGAAACGTGACCATTGTGCGGAAAGCAGACCCGGCCTGCCCCCTCATCTACTCAGACTGGGGCAAATTGCGTCACGTTTTGCTCAACCTGATGAGCAATGCCACCAAATTCTCGCACGAAGGGGGCATCGTCGAATTGGCGGCACGGATCTGCGAAGACGGCAAACACGTGCAGATCGCCGTAACGGATCACGGGATCGGCATTGCGCGGGAAGATCTCGACTCCATTTTCGATCGGTTCTCCCAGACGAGTCACTGGGGAAACGCGAATCCAGACGGAAGCGGCTTGGGACTCTATATCGTGAAAGAGTACGCACAGCTCCTCGGCGGAGAGGTAGCCGTTGAAAGCGAGCTTGGAAAAGGGTCTGCGTTTTTCCTCGCACTTCCCACTCATCCAGAAGGGGCTCCCAGTGAACAACATACTGCTTATTGACGACAATCGAGAAATTCACAATTCTCTCCGGCCGATTGCCGCAGCTCACGGCTACAGCCTCCTCTCGGCCTACGACGGTCTCTCCGGGCTATCAATGGCGCAGAGCTGCGGTGCCGATATTATCATCCTCGACGTGATGCTGCCCCAATCCAACGGATTCGCCCTGTGTCGGAAGATCCGAGAAGCCGGCTGCGACACCCCGGTTATATTCCTCACGGCGAAAAGCGATATCGTCGACAAGAGCATCGGCTTCGAAGCCGGAGGCGATGACTACATGACCAAGCCCTTCCAATCCGAGGAGCTGTTCATGAGGATATCCGCCGTGCTCCGCCGAACGGGATCGCAGAAGGCAAAGCCCGAGCCCCCAAAGGAAAACAAGCAAGATGTGGTTCTCGGCGATTTAGTGCTGAAACCGAGCCAATACCTCGTAGAGAAACATGGCGAGAACGTTGGCCTTACCGCCAAGGAATTCGAGATACTGCACTTGCTCTCCTCGAGCCTGGGGGATGTTTTCAGCAAGGAGCAGATCTACGAGCACCTTTGGAACGAATCGAACCCGCTCAGCCTCGACTCGATTACCGTGCTCGTTCGCCGCATAAGGGAGAAAATCGAAGACGACCCTTCTAATCCCGTCCACCTTCTCACCGTATGGAGGATCGGCTACCGGCTGGTCTAACGCTGCGCCTCGCTCTCGAAAGACGCAACGTCGAAAGGCGACCGTAAAGGACATATCCCGCCCCGCACAGGGATGACGTCGTGTGTGTCGACAGCATTTTCGACGAAACGCTGTCGCGCTCCTCCCGATCCTCTACATGATTAAAAAAAGAGCTTCCCTGACATTTGTCGGGGAAGCTCACCTCTCTTGAAAGCAATTCAGGAAAGAAGCGGCCGCCTACCCCACGACCTCGGTGGTCTCCACCTCTACGGATGCCGCCACGGTCTCGGGTTCCTCAGGCGCTCCGTCGCGGGCCACCGCCCGGGCGGCACGGGCCTCGGCCTCCTTCTCGGCCAAATTCGCCTTGGCCACGGCGATCATGAGCTTGATGCGGTTGAGCTGGTTCACCTCGCTCGCACCGGGGTCGTAGTCCACGGCCACGATGTTGCTCTCCGGGTAGCGGCGGCGCAGCTCCTTAATGGTGGCCTTGCCCACCACGTGGTTCGGCAAACAGGCGAAGGGCTGGGTGCACACCACGTTCGGGCAGCCGGAGCGAATGAGCTCCACCATCTCAGCGGTGAGCAGCCACCCCTCGCCCATGGAGTTGCACAGGGAAAGGATCTCGCTCGCGTAGTCGGCCAGCTCGTAGATGTCCGCCGGCGGGTGGAAGCGACTCGACTTCTCCAGCGCGTCGTTCACGGGCTTGCGCAGCTTCTTGATGGCGGCCAGGCCGATCTTGCTCCCGAGCGCGCTCTTCTTCGACTTGCCGATAGGCTGCTGGAAGATGCCGCCGGCGATGCCGAACAGGAAGAACTCGATAAGCCCGGGCACCACGGCCTCGCAGCCCTCGCGCTCGATGACGTCCACGATCTGGTTGTTGGCCGTCGGGTGGAACTTCACGAGGATCTCGCCCACCACGCCCACGCGGGGTTTCGTGCCCTCGCCGGCCAGGGGCAGCGCGTCGAAGTCCTCCACGATGCGGCGCACCGTGCGGCGGAACTCCGACTGGCGCACGCCGCGCTCGAGCTGGTGCTTGCAGGCGTCCATCCAGTACTGGAACAGGCGGTTCGCGCTGCCCGGCTCCACCTCGTAGGGGCGCGTGCGATACAAGCACATCATGAGCAAATCGCCGTACTGCAGCGCGTAAATGGCCTGGTAGAGCATCTTCGGCGTGATCTTGAAGCCAGGGTTCTCCTCGCCCAGGTCCTTGAAGGAGATGGCGATGACCGGGATGTGCCCGAGCCCCACGGACTTCAGCGCCTTGCGGATGAGCGAGATGTAGTTGGTGGCGCGGCAGCCGCCGCCGGTCTGGGTGATGAGCACGGCCAGCTTGTCGGTGTCGTACTTGCCCGACAGCACCGCTTCCATAATCTGGCCCGTGACCAGGATGGACGGGTAGCAGATGTCGTTGTTCACGTACTTCAGGCCCGCGTCCACCGCGCCGTGGTCCACCGAGGGCAGAAGCGCCACGTTGTAGCCGGCGCGCTTGAAGATGGGCACCAGAAGCTCGAAGTGGTAGGGGGCCATCTGGGGCGCCAGAATCGTCCAGCCCCCATCGCGCATCTGCTCGGTGAACTGGGGGCGCGCGAACTCGGTGGAGGCGCCCTCGCGCTGCTCGATCTCGGCCGCGGCCACCACGCCATCGGCCTTCTCGGTGAAGCTGGCGGGCACGAGCTTATCCAGGTTGTCCAAGTCGATGCACGCAGCCGGACAGCCCCTCTTCTCGGCGGCGGCGTCGGCTTCCGCCTCGGCCTCGCGGTCGGCCTGGTCCTTCAAGGCCGCCAAAAGACTGCGCACGCGAATGCGCGCCGCGCCCAAGTTCGACACCTCGTCGATCTTCAGCACCGTGTACACCTTGCCGGCCGCTTCCAACACCTCCTGCACCTGATCGGTGGTGAGGGCATCCAGGCCGCATCCGAAGGAGTTCAGCTGAATGAGATCGAGATCCTTACGCTGGGTGACCACCTTGGCCGCCGCGTACAGGCGCGTGTGGTACATCCACTGATCCACCACGCGAATGGGCCGCTCCAGCTGGCCCAAGTGCGCCACGGAGTCCTCGGTGAGCACGGCCAAACCGAAGCTCGTGAGCAGCTCGGGGATGGCGTGGTTGATCTCGGGATCCTGATGGTAGGGGCGCCCGGCCAACACGATGCCGCGCGTGCCGGTCTTCTCCATCCACGCGAGGGTTTCCACACCCTTCGTGCGAATATCGCGTTTGAACGCCTCGTCCTCGGCCCAGGCCGCCTCCACCGCCGCCCGGATCTCGTCAGCCGTGAGCGCGGGGCCGCACCCGTTCGTCTCTTTCGCAAAGTTCTCGGTCAGCTCCACCACCAGGCGCTCGGCCAGCTTGTCCTTGTCGTGGTAGGGCACCCACGGCGACACGAAGGCCACATCGGTCTCGCGCAGCTCGTCGATGTTCAGGCGCAGCGCCTCGGGGTAACTCGCCACAATGGGGCAGTTGAAGTGGTTGCCGGCGGTCTCGTCCTCCTGGCGCTCCCACTTCGAACACGGCATCCAGATGAAGTCCGGGTGCTTGTCGAGCAGGTTCATGATGTGGCCGTGCGAAAGCTTCGCCGGATAGCACACGCTCTCGGAGGGCATCGATTCGATGCCGGCCTCGTAGGTCTTCTTCGTGGACGGGTCGGACAGCACCACCCGGTACCCCAGCTTCGTGAAGAAGGTGAACCAGAACGGGTAGTTCTCGTACATGTTGAGCGCGCGCGGGATGCCCACGGTGCCGCGGGGCGCCTCCTCGGGCGCCAGGGGCTCGTAGCCGAAGGTGCGCTCGGCCTTGTACTCGAACAGGTTCGGCACGGCCGACTTCTCGGTGCCGGTGCCCAAACTCTCGCCCTTCTCGCAGCGGTTGCCGGTGATGAAGCGGCGGTGCTTGCCCGTCGCCGCATCGATGCCGAAATCGTTCACTGTGAGCAGGCAGGCGTTCGAGCAGCCCTTGCAGCGCACGGTGCGATGCGTCGGCGCGAGCGCCTCGATCTCCTCAAGGGACAAAAGCCCACTCAGGGGCACCTTCGGGCCCAGATCCGGCGACAGCGGCACGTTCTCGGTGCGCCGACGCGTCTCCTCAAAGCGGTCGCGGGCCAACAATGCCGCGCCGAAGGCGCCCATGTTGCCGGCGATGTCGGGACGGATGGCGTTCACTTCGGAGAGCTGCTCGAAGGCGCGCAGCACCGCATCGTTCAAGAAGGTGCCGCCCTGCACGATGACCTTCGTGCCCACATCGTGCGGGTCGCGAATCTTGATGACCTTGAACAGGGCGTTCTTGATAACGGAAATCGCCAGACCCGCGGCGATGTCGCCTACGGTGGCGCCCTCCTTCTGGGCCTGTTTCACGCGGCTGTTCATGAACACGGTGCAGCGGCTGCCCAGATCCACCGGGTTCTCGGCGGAGATGGCCGTGGCGGCGAACTCGGCCACGTCCAGGTTCAGGCCGCTCGCGAAGGACTCGATGAAGCTGCCGCAGCCCGAGGAACAGGCCTCGTTCAGCATGATGTGGTCGATGACGCCGTCCTTCACGCGCAAGCACTTCATGTCCTGGCCGCCGATGTCCAGGATGAACTCCACGCCGGGCAGCATCTCCTGGGCGCCGCGCAAATGGGCCACCGTCTCAATCTCGCCGGAGTCGACCCGCAGGGCCTCCAGCAGAAGCCCCTCGCCGTAGCCGGTCACCGTGGCGTGGCCTATCTGCACGAGCGGCTCATCCGTTTCCGGGTCGCGGGGCAGCGCCTGGTACAGCTCGGCCACGGCCGCCTTGGCGCAGCCCAGCACGTCGCCCTTGTTCGAGGCGTAGGTGGACCACAGAAGCGCCCCGTCCTCGCCGATGAGCGCCGCCTTGAACGTGGTGGAGCCGGCGTCGATGCCGAGGAAGGCCACGCCCCGGTAGTCCTCAAGCGACGCGCGACGCACGCGCTCGGCGTCGTGGCGAGCGTGGAACTCCGCCAGCTCCGCCTCGTCGGCGAACAGCGGCGCCAGGCGTACCACCTCCGAGCCCTGCATGTCGCCCAGGCCCTCCAGGCGCGTCAGCACATCGAAAAGCTTCTCGGGCCGCGCGCCCTCTGCCACACCGGCGATGGCGCAGCCGGCAGCCACGAACAGGTGCGCGTTCTCGGGCACGATGATGGCCTCGTCGGTCAATTCCAAGATTTCGTAGAAGCGCTTGCGCAGTTCGGGCAGGTACTGCAAGGGGCCGCCGAGGAAGGCCACATGCCCCCGGATGGGCCGGCCGCAGGCGAGACCGGAGATGGTCTGAGTCACCACCGACTGGAAGATGGAGGCGGCGATGTCCTCCTTGCGCGCGCCCTCGTTCAGAAGCGGCTGAACATCGGTCTTGGCGAACACGCCGCAGCGGCTCGCGATGGGGTAGATGGTCTCATGATCGGCCGCCAGCTCGTTCAGGCCGCCGGCATCCGTGTCCAGAAGGGCCGCCATCTGGTCGATGAAGGCGCCCGTGCCGCCGGCGCAGGTGCCGTTCATGCGCTGCTCGATACCGTTGTCGAAGTAGATGATCTTCGCGTCCTCGCCGCCCAACTCGATGGCGACGTCGGTTTTGGGGATGAAGGTCTCCACCGCCGTCTTCGACGCGATGACCTCCTGCACGAAAGTGACATCGAGCCACTGGGACAGAAGCAGGCCGCCCGATCCGGTGATGGCGATGGTCATGGTCTCGTCCGGATAGGCCGCGGCGGCCTCGCGCAGCACCTCCACGATGGTGGCGCGCACGTCGGCGTGATGGCGGCGGTACACCGCCCACAGGATTTCGTTGTCGTTGTTCAGCACCGCCAGCTTCACCGTGGTCGATCCCACGTCGATGCCGATATGGAAGGGGCACGCCTCCGCAGCGGCGCTGGCCTCGGCGGAAGTCTGGGCCGTCTCCACCGTGGTCACCCGCGGCGCGCAAGAGGCGCACGCCGCAGATGCCAGCTCTTTCGCCGAGGTTGAGGCCTCGGTGATGATCTCAGTGTACTTGCTGTTCTTGGTGTTTTTCTTCATCGGACTTTCTCCCAACTTGCAGCTCGATGGATTCGCCGGGTTTGATGAACAGAAGGCGCATGGCGATGCGCGCCATGGTCTCAGAGGATTCGGGGCAGCCGCGCTCGATCCAGTGGGCGATGATGCCCAGGTAGGCGGCGGCGTAGAAGGCCACATAGTACTCCACGAAAACCGTAGGGTTGTCGCGATACTTCTCATGCAGGATGTTCTGCACCAGGTTCTCGCAGACCGCCTCGCGCAGCCGCGGCCCGAAGCGCACATCGCCCCCGGGGCCGAGCACCGCGTGCAAAAAATCGCTCTGCTCGCGCAGGTAGTCGAAGAGCTCCACGAGAAACGGCAGCGGCCGGCCCGTCGCGCGGAAGGCCAGCATATCCGCCAAGGTGATGGACTGCATGCGTCCCTGCAGGGCATCGAGGTCGGCCATGACCTCGTCCTCCAGCACGGCGAGCAGCCCGTCCTTGTCGCGGAAGTGGTTGTAGAAGGTGCCACGGGACGTATCGGCCCGCTCGCACAGATCGTTCACGGTGAGCGCATCGTAGCCGCGCTCCTCCATGAGCTCGATGAGGGCGCCGCGCAGGGCCCGCCTCGATTTCGCGATGCGCCGATCCTCGCAGGGGGCGGCCGGCGCGCAGGTTGCCGTGGCTATGACGGTCTCCTTCGTTCGGTTGCGATACAGCGGTCGGATTTCGACAGAACGGCCAAAATTGGACACACTGTTCAATAGCTCGCATTATAGAGAGCGCCGCCCTTTTCGGCAACCCCTTCCTTCCCCTTCCACCACCCTTCCAAAAGCCTGTTTTCTTGTCGAAGGCGGCCCGCAGTTGCTCTTTTCCTGGTATCTTGGGGTTTCGCATTCGTACCACCGCGTTTATCGAGGAGGCAGGCGCCTGCGCGCCGAACCCTATGGCAAACAGACCTGGCAAGCATTCCGCTCCGCTCAACTCCGGCACCTCGCGCCGGGGCGCCCACTCGGCGCCGCTCGGCTCCACGCAGGGACGCCGCGGTTCCCACTCCGCCCCCGTAACGAGCGCCGGCCGCAGCACCCGGAGCGCCCAGGCCGCCCGTTCTCGCAGCGCCCAGGCGGACGCCTCGCGGACGCCTCGCGCCTCCCGCGCCCGCTCCTCCTTCGAGGGCACCGGCTTCGCGCCGACCGCAAGCCCCGTTTCCGCCGCGGGCGGCTCCCAAAGCTTCGCTGCCACGGACAGCCTTGCCCACGCCAAAGCGGCTCGCAAGAAGTCGCGCGGTAAGAAGATCGCTCTCGGCATCGCCGCGGCCCTCGTCGTCATCCTCGCCGGTGCCGGCACGGCGCTCGCGCTCTACCTGAACGGCATCAACGCCACCATCCAGGGCGGCCTCGATGACGCCGAGTTCAAGGAGCTCGGCGAGCAGCTGGCCCCGGCCAAGGCCGACGGCTCCTATTACGTGGGCATCTTCGGCAGCGACGCCCGCAAGGGCGAGACAGCCAGCCGCTCGGACGTGACCATGCTCGCCCGCATCGATCCCGACAAGGGCGTGGGCGATCTCATCTCGGTGCCCCGCGACACCATGATCAATATCGAGGGTCACGGCACCCAGAAGATCAACGCCGCCTATGCCTTCGGCGGCCCGTCCGAGGCCGTGAAAACGCTCTCCACCTTCGCCGGCGTGCCCATCACCCACTACGTGGAGGTGCACTTCGAGGAGCTGAAGGACGTTGTGAACGAACTCGGCGGTATTCAGGTGAACGTGCCCGAGAGCTTCTATTCCGACACGAGCGGCATCTCCCTTGAGGCCGGCGAGCAGACCCTCGACGGCGACCAGGCCCTCGCCTTCGCCCGCGAGCGCCACGCCACCCGCGCCGGTGACTTCTCCCGCGCCCAGGCCCAGCGCATGATCATCGAGGCCATCGTGGAGAAGGTGCTCTCGAAGTCCATCACCGAGATCCCCGGTACCGTGGAATCCCTCGCCCGCTGCGTGACCACCGACTACTCCGTGACCGATCTGGTGTCCCTCGCGCTCACCTTCAAGGACAAGGGACTCACCATGTACTCGGCCGCCTGCCCCAGCTACACCCTGAACCAGGACGGCATCAGCTACGTGGGCACCCAGTACGCCGAGTGGCAGGACATGATGCGCCGGGTAGACGCAGGGCTTGATCCAACCGACACCTCCGCGGAAATCCCCGAGCCCCAGGCAAGCGATACCGAACTGGGCGCCGCCACCAACGCCGCCTCCCCCGCCGAGTACCGCGACCTCATGGCCGACGCCCTCACCACCGACGACGTCGTGGACGTGGAGTAGGCACGAATCCGCACCAGAAACGCCGAGCGGCCCGGACACTCGCCCGGGCCGCTCTTTTTTGCAAGATCAAAGGCAACCGTCAAATAGCTGCCGAAAGTTCATTCATCTTCCTTCGCACGGGCGCGTTGGGCCAGACGCCACGCCGAGCCGAGATTGAGCGCCCCATGCACAACAAGAAGCGCGAGAAGCACCTTGGCGGAAGCAGCATGCAGCGGCCCCCAAAAGTAATAGCCCTCGGCATAAAAGCCAAAGGCAGGCAGAACTGTTCCCGATTCCATGAGACCCGACAGGACAACAACTGCAACGGAAAGCACCAGCGCAGCATCGAGCAAAATTCGTCCCTTTGCTCGCCAGGCGCCCCGACTCGTCAAAAGGTGGCCGGCAAAATCAACATGCTGGGCCCCGTGCACAAGCAGGACCAACCCGATACCAAGCCCCAGCCACTCGTGCGCGCCAACGCCCGTCATCGCAGGCAGCGACACCACGATATACAAAACCAGCGCCAGCGCATCAACAACGAGCACTCTCATGAGCGTCCCACCTTCCGCACGATGCCGACAAGCGCCACCACAAGGGCCACCGGCATAAGTATCCACAGGTTCAAGCTCGCATCCGATGCCTGGTGGTAGCGCGAGCCGAGAGTTTCCCAACCATGGCACTCCACCGATGCGCAGGAAGCTTCCGGGCACGTCATCTCGTGCACGCCATCCGGCTCGGGCACGTCGTCGAAACCGTGGCAGCTTCCTGAAGCGCATCCCACCACAGGACAGGGTGAAGTCTCCGTAATGGGTCGCACACTCAACGCCTCAGGCTGAACAAGCATCACAGCACCGACCGAACAGACTGCGGCCAGCAGAAACACCGCCGCCGTCACGGCGATCTTTTTCATAGGACTCCTTCCTCCTCCGAAAGAGAAGGGCCGCCCGCCCTGCGGCAGGCGGCCCGCATGTCAGAAAGACGCAGGGCTGATTGGAGGGCTCGGCTCGCGTCCGCGCAACTGACTACTTCTCGGAGGGACGCAACGGGAGAAACTTGAGCCCCAAGAAGAACACGAGGAACCCAAGGGCCACGACGCCCAGCGTCACGCCCGCCTCCAGCGGCGTCGGCCAGTAGACGAGGTTCGCATAGGCATCGGCAAGCGTGCCATCGGCGTAGGTGATGCTCATGGAATTCACTGCAGGTGCCATGTCGGCCAGGTTAGTGATTTGGAATCCGCCCACCAGCAGCTGAACGCGCTTGCAGAAGATGCCGGCGATGGCCAGCAACGAAGCCGTCACCAGAAGACCGTTGCGACGCAGGGCAGGAGTCAGGCAGATGACGGCGCACGCGACACAGCCGATGATCTCGAACCAGAAGTAGGGGGCCAGAGGACCTTGGGTCAGCATGGCCACTACCTCTGCCCCTGCGCCACCCGGGAACCCTTCGGTAAGCAGATCACAGCCAAAGAAGTACAAATCCACCAGCACAAAGGCTCCGAGCAGCTTGGCGAGACGCACGATGTTGTCTTGCTCCACGTTGAGGTAACCGGCACGGCGCAATCCAATGACAACAGCCATCACGAGCGCCGTACCACACACCAGAGCGGAGGACACGAACCAAGGAGCCAGAAGGGCTGTATGCCACATCTCGTGCCCCTGCTGAAGACTGAAGATCCAGGCAGTTACCGAATGGACGAGCACGGCGGTAACGAGAGCGATCACCGAGATGACGCGCAAGGCCACAGCGCTGACCTTGCCGCGCTCGGCCTGAATCTGGGCCCACAGGTATACGCACGACAGGATGAGGTAGGTGGAAAGGACAATGATATCCCACATAAGCGGGCTGCCCAGATTGGAGTAAACGAACAGCTCCCACACGCGGAAGGGCTGGCCCATATCCACCACTACAAGACCGATGGCGACCACCGTGCAGGCGATGGATGAGAACACCGCCACTTTCGAGATACCGCCGAAGCCGCGGATGCCGAGGGCCTTGGGCACCGACGAGATGATAAGACCGCCGGCCGACAGGCCCACGAAAAACATGAAGCCCGTGATGTAGAGGCCCCAGCTGTCGAGGTTGCGCATGGCGGTCTGCACCATGCCGCCCGACAGCTGCATAAACCACAGCACCAAGCCGACCACCATCACCACGGCGCTCACGCCGATGGCAACATTGAGAGCAGGACTCTTGACGGCCGTCGACGCGTGCTCACTAGCACGCCCTCGATCGCTGGACGCTGAGAAATCGAGGTCATCGCTGGCAAGGGCTCCACCCTGCATATACTCGGACATAATGTCACTCCCCTCTGCTAGACGAGATAGTAAGTTGAAGGCTCCGTGCCACGATCTTCCAAGAGCCGCTTGTGCGACCGTTCCGCAAGAAGACGGCTTACCTCAGAAGTCGGGTCATCTAAGTCGCCCCAAAAACGTGCTCGACCCACGCAAAGGTGCATGCAAGCCGGCTCAATGCCTTGAGACGTGCGGTGGTAGCAGAACGTGCACTTCTCCACGACGTGCTGCTGATGTTCGGGCGCATCCTTGCTGCCCATGGCATAGTCCATGTGGAATACGGGCTCTTCCCAGTTGAAAGAACGCACACCGTTGTAAGGGCAAGCACTCATGCACATGCGGCAGCCGATGCACTTGTCGTAATCCTGGCGCACCACTCCCGTTTCGGGATCCTTGTAGGTCGCTCCCACCGGGCATACCTTCACGCAGGCGGGATTCTCGCAATGCTGGCAGGCGACGGGGATATAGCCGAACTGCAAATTGTCAGGATACGAGCCGCCCACCATGTCGAACCCCATCTCGCCACCGTTATCGGTGAAGATGCGGTTCCACCATACATCGTTGGGCAAGTTGTTCTCCGTTTTGCACGCCATGGCACATACGTGGCAGCCAATGCACTTCTTAGTGTCGATCACCATTCCATAACGGGTCATTTATCTCACCTCTCCCTCGTACTTGCGCACTTCGACGAGCGTGTCGTCGAACGACGTGTTCATATGAAGCAGATTCAAATGGTCGCAGGTCAGCTCTTGATAGCTGCCCGCCACATAGGCTCCCCGGTGCCATCCCTTGGGCGAGGAGACCATGCCCGGCCTGACGCCCATATCGAATTTCGCCTTGCACACGCAGTGGCCCCGATCGTTGTAGGCCTCGACGTAGTCGCCCTCAGCGATGCCGCGCGCTTCGGCATCAACGGGGTTCATGCGCAAATAGGGCTCCGGATCAAGCTCGCGCAGCACAGGAGCATGGTTGTACTGGGTATGCAAGTGCCATCTTGTGCGCTCGCAATAATGGTACAGGGGATATTTTTCGTGCTGCTCGCTCTCATCGTAGGCCTCGAAGGGCGTATGGTAGGTGGGCATATGGTAAAAGTCCTTGTCGATGGGCTTGCCGATGTCGATGCGAGCGCCGGGATTCTCCACGTAGAATTCCAGACGGCCGGAAAGCGTAGGCCAGCGCTGTTCTTCCCAGTGAATCCAGTTCTCGTCTCGGTCGGCCAGCACGCCCTTCTCCTTGAGGTTGTCGAAGGTAATGCCCACCGGCTCGCCCTTCTCGGTATCGACCACCATGCGCATCATTTCCTCGTTGGACTTGGCGTAGAACGCCTTGGCCGCCTCGTTGTCCATGCGCTCGGCAATGGCCCGGAAGATCTCCACGTCCTCCTTCGCCTCACCGATGGGGTCGGCCACCTTGTTCGCCATGTACAGGAAGGGAGTGTGCGAGCTGGCCTGAATCCAGTCGTACTCGAAGTAGTGGGCGCAGGGCAGCACAATGTCGCTGTACTCGCAGGTTTCGGAGAACTCCATGTCGTTCGTCACGATGCAGGGGATCTTCGGCAAGATCTCCTCGATGGTCTTGCGCTGGGCCGCATAGCTGCCGACCGGGTTCGCCCCTATGTTGTAGAGAAGGCGCACGGGGAAATCCTCGCCCTTCAGCTTGCCCGTTTCCAAGACCTCGGGCAGATGAAGCCACGGCAGCTCGTCGTGAAGGCCCTTGAGTCCCGCCGGGAAGGCGAGGCCGGCCATGTTGATCGTCGGCTTGCTCTTCCCCAAATGCCCAATAGAGGCGCCGCGCTTGCCGATATTGCCCGTAAGGGCGGCGAGGCAGGCCCAGGTCATGCCCATCTCCTCGCAGTTATCGTACAGGTGGTAGCCCGCATAGATGGTCGAGGGCGTGTCCTGGGAGTACATGCGGGCAAGCTCCACGATGGTATCCGCCGACACCTCGGTGATGCCCTCAGCCCACTCTGGCGTGCACTCGGCCATATGCTCCTTGAACAGCGACCAGGCCGTGGTAACTTTCACGCCGTTTACCTCGAAGCTGCCCTCGAGTGCGGGGTTGGCCACGTCATTGATGAGGCCCCAGGCGTCCTTGTCGGCGTCCCATACCACATAGTGGGCCGACTCCTCCAACGTGGGCACCTTGCCGGCCTTCACGCCCTGGAGTAGCAGTGTGCCGAAGAACGGGTACTCGGGCAGCTGTGCCGGGCCCTCCTCGCCGAAATCCGTCGCGCGGAGGAAATGGCCGTTGTCCTCGCGCACGAGCAGGGGAGCGCAGGTCTTCTCGCGCATGAAGTCCAGGTCGTACCATTCGTTGGCGATGATAGCGTTGAGCATAGCCATGCCGAGCGCCGGATCGGTACCGGGTTTGATGGGCACCCATTTTGTGGCCTGTTGGGCCGCGATGGTGTAGGTAGGGTCGATGACGACCAGATTGGCGCCAGCGTCCTTGGCCTCCATGCAGAAGTGCCAGCTATGGGGCTGGGAGTTGGGCGGGTTCGTATCCCAGATCAAAAGCGTTTTGGCAAAACGGTAGTCGCCAGCCATGTTACGCTGGTTGAAGTCCCAACCGCTGCCGGTCACCTCTCCGATGCCGACCAGATCGCCGTAGTCCAGGCACACGTCAAGCCCCTGGAACCCAAAGGCATTCGCGAAACCAAGACCGGCGATCAAGCCGCCGTAGGCGGCGAAAGAGTTGCCGGCAGACACAAGCACGCAGTTCGAGCGCACGCCGTAGTTCTCCGTGTTGTAGGTGAGCGTATCGGCGACAAGCTGGGTAGCCTCGTCCCACGACAGGCGCTCCCACTCGTCGGTGCCGCGGTTCTCGACATGGGGCTCTTCCAAGCTCCACGTCTTCCGCTTCATGGGATACAGCACGCGGTTGAAGTCGTACATGCGGTTCGCATGGCTAAAACCACGCATACAGATTCGCTCGTAAGCGGGATACGGAAGATCCTCATTAGATCGTATGTTTACCATTTTGCCTTCGCGAACCGTGGCAACCATCGAACAATTGCCTTGGCAGTTGCAACCGCAGACGCAAACGACCTCATGCTCCTCGTCGCCCGCAGTCTCCTCATCGGTTGCAGCAAGAGCCGTCATCGTGGCTCCGCTCACTGCAGCGGCTCCGGCTACAGCAGCTGTAGTTTTGAGAAAGCTTCGGCGCGAAATGCCTTTGACCGGTACGTTCAGTTCCGACATTTCTCCTCCTATCTCCAAATGCAGCGGAATCTCTCCGCTCTCCATTCGGGCGCCATGCATAAGCGCCCGCCCTCGCGCGGGGTCGGCCCCTCCCCGCTCTCAGTGCGCAGTATAAACCCTTTGTTACTTTGTCGCAATACATTGTGACAATAAATTTGAGCCTATTTTCTCTGTTTAGCGATTCCAGCTCTTTTCAAACCCCTGGAGGCAAGGCTCACACGCATCGGCAGATCCTGTACTGTCGGTAAGCTGCACAGAAAGTTCGCCTGCGGGTACCACTTTCAGCTCCCGCAGGGAACGCCCCTCGTCCACCGCGACGTTGAAAGACACGCACAGCCGCCCGGGTTCCGGCACAGCACGACGAGCAACGGAGAGCCAGCGAGGATGAAAGGCCAACGACCCCCCTTCGGCGTCTTCGAGAACCTGGCGGCAGCCCTCCCTCTCTAGGGCTCGTCTCACCAGATCGCGATCGCCGTCGAAAGCCAGCGCGGTCTTTAGGAAGAAGTCGTCGTAGTCGAAGGCATAGCAGGCGTGAATGTCGGCGAAGGGCTCGTTCATGTTTCGCACTTGAGCTCGATGCTTGTTCTCCAATGAGCAATAATGCAGCGCCAGTCCCAAGCCTTGCTCGCGCGCCCACAGCATCAGACGCAAGCAGTCCTCCTCGCTATCCTGCACCGCCAAAGCACCCGCATAGGTGTAGTCGAACATCACCTGCTGGGGAGGGTTGCGCAGCGTAAGGCCCAAGGACTCAAACACGGGCCAGTTCCACATGGCATAGGCAAACTCCAGCAAATTAACGCCGTCAACGCCTAGGGCATCGAGCTTCGCCAAAAGCTCTTTCATGAACGAGTCGGTTCCCGGAATGACGGGCATCTCCACCATGACCGTGGGCACTTGCTCGCGCGCCCAAGCCATACGTTCCAGCACCTTTTCCAAAAGCTCCGGCTTGTCATCCTGCTTGACAGAGAATCGAATCTCATGAAGGCCCGCCCGCACGAGACGATCGATCAGCTCGCGGCTCAGCAGGTCCCCGGACGTGTACAGGCGCAGATGAGCCGCGGGAAACAGCTCGGAGGCACGGGAGAAGAAAGCCACAGCCTCGTCTGCCATCAAAAGAGGCTCACCGCCAGTAAGCGCAATGCAGGCCGGGGAGCCGGGCTCTGCAGCCAAATCGTCCAGCTGGCGACGCCATGGAAAAGGTCGCTCGCACCAGTAGGCAAAATCCTCCTGATTGGGATTGAAGCAGAAGAAACAGTCGCGATGGCAGTTGTTCGTCAAGGCAAAACTGCGGCTCACGCAGGAGCCGGTGCACGCCTCGCAGGCAACGCTCATGGGGCCGATGGCCACACTCGCTCCTCCATTGCGGATGCGAGCCCCCCGCTCGCGCAACTGGCGAAGCAGTCCCTCGCGTTCAAGTCGTTCGCTATCGTACGGGGCGAACGCTATGCCAGTCGCCTCCAGGGCGGCCATGTGCTCGGCCTCGATGTCCTCGTACAGGGCGAGGGCCGAACGGCGCCCCTCGTCGCCCGCTCCCTTTTCGGTTTCCTTCCCGACCGCCATCTTTCCCCCTGGATAGCATCGATACGAAAGCTCGATGTAGTCGTCTTAACGTCACAGTGTCACATTATCACAATATCTTGCGACAATAAAGACTTGACTTGTCCCTCTTTGCCCAGGCATGTTTCCTGCGCACGTTGACGCGCCGTTCCGCGCCCTGGCCCCTGAAGGCAAATGGGGCCTATCGCATGAAATCCCGGTGAGCAAGGCGAGCCTGTACCATGGCGACAATGTCGTCATCGGCGAGCCCTGCGTTCGAACATACGCGGATCATGTCGTCGATTACTAGCTCGATGGGAGAATCTGAAGCCGTATGAGCACCCAAATCGTGGCGCTCGGCCACGAAAGTGCCCCGCCCCTTGCGAGTAGAAATGTAGCCCTCGCGTTCCAAATCCATATAGGCGCGATTCACCGTGTTGTAGCTGATATCCAGATCCACCGCCAAGGCGCGCACCGTAGGAAGCCTATCGCCGGGGACAAAGGCTCCCGAGCCAATAAGATAGGCAATGCGGTTCTTAATCTGTATCCACACCGGAAGGCCGGAGTTGTGGTCTATAGCGAAAGATTCAAGGACGCCCATGATGCTTCTTTCTCGCGAAACGGTACTTATATCCTATCAGAGCCCTCGCCCCTCGCGTTGGACGCCTTCAGCAAAACCATCGCTTACGGCCGTGGGCACCGTGACAACAGCGCTACCGGATCCCTTCACCGTCTCGTATTGCATGAGCATGGTACGCAGCTTCAGGGCCGCGTCCTCATCCCCGTAGATGCGGGCAGCCTCAGAAAGCATCTCCGCCAAATCGGCTTCGACACTCGCCACCGTCATGCGAGCATTGCGTTCGCGGTCGGCCTGAGCCTCCAAGGACATGACGTTTTGCAACTCCGCCGGGATCACGATGTCGCGGACCTTTACGGAGATGATGTCAACGCCCCACCCCGAGGCCTCTTTCTCGATATCGGCCTTGATCTCCTCATCCAGCTGATCGCGACGCAAGGCCACCTCCCCTACCGTTGAGCGCCCCACTGCCTCGCGCAGCGACGTCTGAGCAAGATACGATATGGCCGCGTAATAGTCCTCCACTTCCACGCAGGCCTTTTCCGCATCCCACACCACCCAGAACAGCACCGCGTCGATGTTCACAGGCACAAGATCGGCCGTCAACGTACGCTCAGCACGGAAGGGGGTGGCGATAATGCGCTGATCGACGCGAATGGTCCCATGCTCCAAAATGGGAATGGTGGCATAGAAACCAGGTCCCACCACGCGGTTCAACTTGCCGAGCCGCAGCACGACCACCTTTTCCCACCCCAGAGCAATATGCAACGAAGAAGAGGCCGCAAGTGCCGCGAGCAGAGCCGCAAGAATGCCCACGAGCGAGATGCGCCCCTCCAAAAGAAGATCGCAGACAAGCGCCGCAGCGGCCGCGGCCATGAACACGGCGACGCTGAATACGAGAGCGCCGTTGCGCGACGATTTCTTGGGCACATAGGAGGTTGCCGCCAGCATTTCCGCTTCGCTGTCGCTCCACGGGCCCGGCGCAGCTTCCCATTCAGTGCGGCGCGCTTTGCGACCCCTTGCGCTTTTCGTCATCGGTCGATCCTTCCTCTCATCTTGCTTAGCAAGTTGCCTTATTGTTCATCGTATTCCAGCGTTCCCGCTGCGAGGGCACAGCTCAGCCTCCAGCTACCGCGAACGCCATACGCATCGCGAGCTCGGGGTTCTGGGAAACGTCGAAAGAGGCGAGCCCTGTCACGCAGACCCTCAGGGCCGCCCCGCCAAGGAGCACACAGACGGCAATCCAGAGGCCCTTTGTGCGCCGATCTCCTCCAGGGTAACGACACTCCAAGATAAAGGGCGCGACCAAACCGGCTAGCACGAGCACCACCCAAAACATAATCGCCTCATCACCCGTCAGAAGGGCGCGGCCCCCCGCCTCTGTTCGGATATCAGTCAGCAAAAACGTCGCAAAGAGGGCCAGAGCCACTGCCTCTGCGATGATTATCGCACGGTCCATGTGGCTTAAGCATCGCAGCGCTGAACCGAACGGCACGCGAGAATCAACGAAAGACGCAACGCCGAAGGCCACGGCCACCCCGCATGACAGCGACGAGAGACAAAAGAGTGCCGGCACAAGCCACGACCCAAAGGCGACAACCGAGGGCAGCTGCATGAGGAGCACTCCCGTGTAGACCGCTGTGATAACTCCTGCGATCACAGCGGCAACGGAGGCGACGAGCACTACGAAGAGAGGCAATCGCGCGCCAATACCATTCGAGGCAAGAGCGAAGAAAGTCGCCAAAGCGCCCGAGGCCAAAAGTGCCCACGCACCCACCGTCACGACCGTGAAGCGAGGGGCCAGCCACAGAGAGAGCACCCGCTCGGGACGGCCGGCATCGGCCATGAGGCAAAGCGATCCCACCGCCAGCAGCACCAGGCAGAGCACCCAGCCGCGGGATAACAGCTCATGGGGCACTCGCAAGTTTCTTCGCACCCACCGAATCAAACGGGGCTGCGATTTCTTTGTAGTGCGATAGGTCGCTCTCGTACCGTAGCGTCCTAAATTGGCGCATTCCAATACGCCCATAACAGCACAGGTGCCAGCCCCCGCTCCCCCGAAAAACAAGTAGGCTACGGCAAGTTCGCTGAACAACATTCTCCCCTGCCTTCCAACGCCGCCCCTACATTTCGCGAATCATCACGTGCAAGTGTATCCCCTCAATCACTTTATCGCAAGTTATTACGATAATCATTTCAAGAGCGGAATCTCCCCGTCAAACGTCAGGATCTCAGAGCCGCGCTGCAGAAAGTCGACGACGCCGCAGTGGGTGTGGTAGATGGCGACGCGGATGTCCAGGTCGTGCTCGGCGGCAAGGCGCGCCAGCTCCGGCGAGGCGGCCAGCTCGGCTGCCGCGGCCCGGGCGTTCGCCACGCTGGCCTCGTAGGGGTCGCGCACGTCGCCCAGGGCCGCGACGATGCGCTCGGTGATGGCGGCCACCGGCCCCGCTTCCCCATCGAGGGCCGCCTTGATGGCGCCGCAGTGGGTGTGCCCCAGCACCAGCAGAAGACGGGTGTGCAAGTGTTCGCAGGCATACACGGCGCTGGCCAGTTCGATGGGCCCCACCACATTGCCCGCCACGCGGATGACGAACAGCTCGCCCAACCCGGTCATGAAGACGTGCTCGGGCACCACCCGCGAGTCGGCGCACGTGATGACGCAGGCGAAGGGGCGCTGACCGTTCTCGAACAGGTCGGCAATGCGCTCCTGGGACAGATCGCGCTCATGGTCGAGCGCCTCCACGTAGATGCGGTTGCCCTCCACAAGCCGCCGCAGCGCCTCCTCGGCTGGCACATGGGCATCCCCGTCGTAGTCGTCAGCGGTATAGCCCGCCGTCGTCAATTTCACAGCTTCATCCTCGCTCATACCGTCTCCCATCTTCCCGCGCGATTCTTTCTGATGGCTCTATAATGGCCCGAAGAGAGAATTTGGGCAAAGGGGCACATCCATGAGCGGGCCGAAGACGAGTCAATTGGAAATCGAGCGGATGATCCGGGCGCAGCTTGAGGCGCTGCGCTCCGACGTGGATCACAGTCGGGCCCGGGCGCGGCGGCGCATCGCGGCGCTCCTGAACGAGCTTCTGAACGAGGCCGAAGGTTGTGCCGAAGCCGAGGAAGCCGCTGCCTCCCTGCGGCAGCTCGCCGAGGCGGCCCTCGCGCAGCTGACAGCGGAATGCGCTTTTACGCCGGCAACGGCCATGGCGGAATCCGTCGCCCGGACCGAGCGCTGCTCGTCGCGAGCCGTAGCCATCGCTGATGCCTTCGAGCGCGAGGCGCACCCCCTGGCCGAACGCATCCAGCGAGCCCGCGCCCAAGCCGCAGCCGCGTCCGAAGCACGCGACTTCACCGCCGTGCTGGCCAAGGCCGCCAAAGAGAGCGCCACAGCGGCCGCTGTGGAGGCCGCCCGCTCTTTCATGGCCGATGAGCATTGTCTGCCGTCGGAATCATCGGCCGTCGAAGCCCAGGGCGGATCAAGATCCGCCCCTATGGAGAAGGCTGCTGCAGAGGGGACGGCCATGCAGGTTGAGCCCGTAGGGGGCAACCTCGGTCGCCCCTCGCCCGCTGCTGTGGACGAAAGCGGGACATTGATCGCCCGCAACCATGTGCAAGAGGTCGCCCGTCGGGCGCTCGCGCTCATCGCCTCCCCCTGCACCCTACCTGCCGATCGCGCCCTGCTCCTGGAAACGACGCGCGAGCTGGGCCCGCAGGCCGCCGCGCAGCTGGCGCTTCTGCTCCCCACCATGGAATCGAACGCCGCAGCCATGGCCGATCTTATCGCCCTCATCGAGGACGCCGAGGCCGACCTGCGCGCCCAGAGCGTCCCCTTCGCGGAAGCGTTCGGCACCTTCGCTACCTTGGAGGAGGCCGTCGGCCGCCTGGAGACGCTGCGGGCCCTCCAGCTTCAAGTCGATCGCAACGCCTACCTGAAGGCCTGCATCGACACCGTTATGGCACGCCACGGCTACACCATCGCCCGCTCGGTCACTATGGGGCGCGACCTCATGGGCACCCATCGGCTCTTCGGCCGAGAAGACGCCACCGAGGGGCTGCACGCCTTCGTGTCGGATGCGGGCGACCTCATGCTGCAGGTGGCAGGGCTGCCTGGCGGCATCGAGGCAGTGGAAGACGGCGAGGTCGTGACCATGGAGGCGGCTCCTGGCGGGGCGCGCACCGAGCGACTCCTCGCCGACCAGCACGACTTCTGCGCCGTCTACGACGAGATCGCGGAGGATCTGGCCGCCTTCGGCATCACCAACACTGTGCGCTACAAGGCCGCACCCGATACCGCCTTCTGCCGCGAGATGCGAGCCGTCGCAGACGTCGAGGCGCGGGCGGGAATGGCGGAGCGCGACGGAATCCGCGCCTCCAACGAATCTCGCGGGCCAGGGCTGACCGAGGTCAGCCCCTACGGAGAAGATGCGGCGGCGAGGCGCGAAGCGCGGAAGCGCAGGCGCAGCGGCAACGCGACAAGGGAGATGAGATAGCATGCGCCTGTGCTCCTGCGGCTTCGCCAACCCCGACGATGCGATGCGCTGCGCCGCTTGCGGAGGCGCTTTTTCGCACGAAAGCGCAGGTGATACCCTGCTTTTGGAAGACGTGCGGAGCGGGGAGGTCGTCCGCATACCGGCCCCAGGCGGCATCCTTGGGCGCGCCGGCGACTTCTCGCCCGACCTCTTCTCGCCGAGGGTGTCCGGCGTCCATGCCGTGGTGGCCGTCGACAGCGAAGGGCGCTGGACCATCGAGCACACGGGCCGCAACGCGTCGGCCGTGGAGCGTGGTGGCGTCTGGTCGGATCTGCGCTGCGGCGCGCCCCAACCGCTGTTCGGCGGCGAGATGCTGAAGCTGGCCGACATGGTGTTCCGCGTGCAGGTGGGCACCCAGGCGGCCGTGGCGGACGGGGCCGCCGTGGAATCGGACGCGCAGAACGCTCCCGCCGAAACTGCCTGGTCCGTGCGATGTCCCGTGTGCGGGACCGAATATGCCGTGGAAGGCCCCGAAGGTCGCGTTGCCGCCTGCACGTTCTGCAAGGATCCGCTGGATGCCCGGCAGATCGCGCGCGTCGCGGCGCGGGCCATGTCCGGCCGGTAGGCCGCCATGTTCGTCGACCGCATCTACTTCCCCGTCACCACCTTAGGTCCCGGCGAGCGCGTCGTCGTGTGGACCTGTGGCTGCACGAAGCGATGCCCCGGCTGCGCCAATCCCGAGCTGTGGGAGACGCGCCCCGAGGCCGCCATCGAGCCCGCGCGCCTCGCTGCCGTTCTGAACGACCTTGCCGGGCGCACCGGTGCCCATCGCATCACCTTCACCGGCGGCGATCCGCTGGAACAGGCGCCGGCCCTCGCCTCCGTGCTCGCGGCTATCCGCTCCGCCTTCGACGACATCCTCATCTACACCGGCTACACCTTCGGGGAGCTCACCGCCATGCCCAAATTACCGAAAGGCCTGCTTCCCCTCCCCTCCTCCCCGCAACCAAGCAGCGGCGGCCTTCCCAACGAAGGAAGCGCCGGGGCCGCCCCCAGCGCGCACCCGGAGGATGCGCCGCTCATCGACGTGCTCATCGACGGGCCCTATGTCGAGGCGGAAAACGACGGCGTCTGCGCGCTGCGCGGTTCCACCAACCAACGGGTCATCGTGCTCAATCCGGCACTGGAAACCCTGTATCACGAGGAGATGCAGAAACCGCGCTCGGTGCAGAACGCGGTGTTCGACGGCCGGGCGATATCCATCGGCATCCACGGCCGGCCCCAAACGACCCGCGAGAAGGAGTAGCCCCGTGAACATGCCTACCTGGCAGCGCGAGCTGGAGAACTTCATCGGCATCAAGCCGCTCTTCGTGCTGGAGGGCAACGTGTCCGACCTCTACCCGTGGGACTGCGAAGGGCAGACCCAGTTCCTTCCCCTCGCCCACATCCTGCCGGAGCTGTTCGCCGCGCCGGACGGCACACGGCCCTACCGGTTCCTCTACGTGGATCCGCTGCGGGGCGTGCACGATCCCCTCGGCACCGGCGAGGTGCGCGCGCTCGCCCAGGCGGCCCAGCGCGAAGCGGAACGCCTCACCGCCGAGGCCGAGGCCTTGAACCCCGGCGCCGACCCGGCGAGCCGCCAGCAGCCCTTTGCCGCCAACCGCCTCGTCCACGACTCCCTGCTCGTGCGCGCGGCCCTCTCGCGGCGGCTCGGAGAGGAAGAACCCCGCTCCGTCGCCTGCGTGTTCGACTTCGCGAGCCGGCTCGCCTCCTCGCCGGAGGACCTCACTCCCGAGGAGAACGCCGTGTTCATGAACCTGCTCCTCGGCGCGAAAGACGCCATTCGCGGGGACGGCGAGCACGTGAACACCCTCGTCCTTGTCGCCAACAAGGCCACCGACCTGCCCTCCTGGCTTGTGCGCGGCAACCCCGACGTGCGCGTCATCGCACTGCCCAGCCCCGATCGCCCGGCCCGCGAGGCTTATCTCGACATCGCCTTCCCCGACCTTGCCGCGCCCGAGCTCGACCGTCCTCGCGAGAAACTCGTCGACACCACCGACCGCATGCTGCTCACCGAGCTGGACGAGCTGCGGCGTCTGTACGCCCGCGGCGGCACGGCGCCGGAGCATGTCACCGAGCTCGTGGACCTCTACAAGTACGGCATCCGCGAGAACCGCTGGAGCGCCATGATGGACAAGCTGCGCGACGACCCCGCGGCCGCCCTGCGCCGCCGCGTGAAGGGCCAAGAGCCCGCCATCGCCAAGATCGTCTCGGTGCTCAAGCGCTCGGTGCTGGGCTTCTCCGGCATGCAGCACTCATCGGGCACCAAGCCCAAAGGCGTGCTCTTCCTCGCCGGCCCTACGGGCACGGGCAAGACGGAGATCGTGAAGGCGGTCACCGAGCTTCTGTTCGGCGACGAGCGCAGCTACCTGCGCTTCGACATGTCCGAGTACGCCGCCGACGCCTCCGACCAGAAGCTCTTCGGAGCCCCGCCGGGCTACGTGGGCTACGAGGCCGGCGGCCAGCTCACCAACGCCGTGCGCGCCAACCCCTTCTCGGTGCTCCTGTTCGACGAGGTGGAGAAGGCCCATCCCTCCATCATGGACAAGTTCCTTCAAATCCTGGAGGACGGCCGCATGACCGACGGCCAGGGCCAGACGGTGTACTTCGGCGAGACCCTCATCTTCTTCACGAGCAACGTCGGCATCTCCGAAGAGCTCCTCGACGAGCACGGGCGCACCATCGGCCGCCGCAACATCGTGCAGCCCGGCGAGCCCTACGACGTCATCTGCGCCCGGGTCCAGCAGGCCATGGCCACGCACTTCAAGCCCGAGGTCTTGAACCGCATCGGCGACAACATCGTCGTGTTCGACTACATCTCGCCTGAGGCCTCGCGCCTCATCCTGGAATCGCAGATCCGAAAGATCAACGGAAACGTGCGGAACCGCTGCGGCATCACCGTGGCCGCCGCCCAGGCCACACTCGACCTTCTGGCCGAGCGCGCGCTAGCCCCCGAGGTGCGCGAGAACGGCGGCCGCGGCATCGGCAACCTGGTGGAGGATGCGTACCTGAACCCGCTGTCCACCTTCATCTTCGACGAAAACGTGGAAGCTGGCGAAGCCGTAGAAGCCGTCGCCAGCGCCGGCGCTGTCACGTTCCGCAGGGCCGATGAGGGGGCCGGAGCCACTGATGGCTGCTAGCCCGAACATCTCGCGGGAGCCGCGGCAGGACGTGGCACCCACCATCGTGGACGCCGCTCCCACGCTCGTGGACATCGACTCCACCGCCCCCGTCCTCTCCGGTGCCGACCTTCCCTTCCAAGGCGACGGAGACCGCACCTTCACCCTGCACACCGCCGACGTCATCGGAGCCGGCGGCCAGGGCACGGTCGTCGCCACCACCGATGAGGAGGGCCGCACCTTCGTCGCTAAGATCGCCTACCAGCCCCACGCCGTGCGCGACCGCCTCGCACGCCGGGCCGTGCTCGGCTACCTGCGGCGCCTCATGGCCGAACACCCCCTCGGTGAGGAGCACTTCCGCGAGACGCACCTCATGCCCCTGTACGCCACGGGCCAGATCAGCGACGAGGTGCCGGGGCTCGGCGAGTCCACCTACGATGTGGTCGTCATGCCCCTGTGCGACGACGCCTTCACCCGCGACGGCGCCTCCTTCGAAGAGCTGCGCGACAGGATCATTCCACAGGCCGCCAGCGCGCTTGCGCACCTGCACGACGAGGGCATTGTGCACCGCGACGTGAAGCCGAAGAACCTCTATCTTCTAGAAGGCGAGGTGGTGCTCGGCGACTTCGGCATCTCCTCGGTGCTGGAAGAGGGCCGCGATACCGGCGCCACCAAGGTGGACCGCCGCACGCCGGGCTACTCGCCCCATTCCTCGGTGGTGCAGCGCGAGAACGACTGGTACGCGCTCGGCTACACCATCTGGACGCTGTACAACGGCGGCCGTCACCCGCACCAGACGCTCATCGACGGCGACGACCTGTCGGCGGTGCTCGCCGGCGGCCGTCCCGTAGCCTTCGAGGCCCGCGCGCCCGAGCATGAGACGCTGGGCCAGCTCATCTACGGGCTCACCTACGCCCATCCCCAGGGGCGCCTCGGTTACGAGGACATCCAGCGCTGGCTGGCCGACCCGGACGCGTTTCGCTACCGCGACCCGCTGGACGCCGCCGCCATGGCGGGGCCAGCGGGCTATCAGTTCGAAGGCAAGGTCTACGAGAGTCGTGCCACCCTGGTCACGGCGCTGGCGAATAATTGGGAGAAAGCCAAGCGCCACCTGTACACCCACGGGTTGGAAGACTACTTCCGCAAACTCGGCGAGACAGATCTGGCCGTGGCCCTGAACGACATCACCGACCGCGATCCGGACACGCTGCCCGAGGACGAGAACGGCGACGAGGATCTGGGGCTTTCCCGGGCGCTTACGCTCATCGACCCGGCGCGCGGCGCTGTCTTCTGGAAGGGCGAGGCCGTCGTGCCCGGGGCCTCCGCCGTAGATGCCCTGTTTGCGCGAGCCTCGGCCACGCCGCTCGGCTTCTACCGCCTTATCGCCGACGAGGAAGCGGTGCGCGACCTTCTGGGCATCGTGGCCGTGGCCGGCTTTTCGGGCCCGGCCCGCGCCGGACTTAAGTGGCTGCGCGAGCACGAGGACGCGAATGCGGGCGAGAAGGTGGATCGCGTGCTGGCGGTACTGGAGGCCACGGCGGCCAACAAAAGCGCCGTGCGCTCCTTCGCCGCACGCTACGGAAGCGACGGCTGGGCGTTCTGGGTGCAGCGGAACCTGAAGGCCTACCACGGACGCACCGGCGCGGGCGATAGGCTTATCCGGGCCGTGGGCTCCGCGACCGTGAACACCTCGGCACCCCTGGCTGATACCGTCGAGGCCCGCGCGCGCTTGGTTCAGCGTGCCGACGATATGGCCGCCCACACCGAGGGGAGCCCGCACATCCACCACTTCGGTATTATCCGCGAGAGCGAGACGGTGGTGCCCGCCACAGCCGCCGACTACTTCACCGCCGAGCTGTTCGGGCGCCCCGTGCCCCGGGGCTTCGCCACCGAGCTCATGGAAACCTCCGCCGCCGATAAGGCCGCCGTGGCCTGGGCCCGCAAGCATCTGCGCAGTGCCCGCAGCGACGCCCTTGCCGAGGATGCCACCGCGGCTCTGGAGGAGGCCGCCTCCCAGATAGATGCGCTGGCCGATGCCGAGGGCAAGCACGCCCCTGTGGACGGGCTTTCCAAACCCGCCTTCTTCGGACGGCTCATTCTGGCCGTCGCCTTCGTCCTTCTCGTGTGCTTCGTCACGCCCCGCTTCACCTTCGGAAGCTGGCGGAGCGGCGTCGTGAATGCCGGCGAGCCGCTTATCACAGCGGCCACGGTGCTCATCTCCCCTACCGGCATGGGAGAAGGCTCGGTGTACCCGGACGCGCTCTGGGACATCTCGGCCGTGCCCACGGCCACCTTCACCGGAGCGGCGCTCCTCGGTTTTCTGGCGGCGGCCGCCACCGTGCTCGCCCCCAAGTTCGCCAGCGCCGCCTTCGCCATCCGCGGCGTGCGCACCCGCGGGCAGACGCGCCGGCGCGCCACGGCCCTGCGCAAGGAGGCGGCCCGCATTGCGGAAGGCGGCGGCGAGGCCGCCTGCTGGATCACCGGCAACGAGGAAGGGCCCGTCCCGGTGGCCCGAGACACGAGCGCGTTCATCGCGAAGACCCGGGCGCGCCGGCACCCCGAGGCCACCGCCACGGCCCTTTCCAAAGGGTTTTTCTGGGGCGGGGCGCTCATCGCGGCGGCCGGCGTCACCATCGTCACCGCCTCGGGACTGGGCTATGGCGCCTGGGCCGACCTGGCCAGCGAGACCGGTTGGTACTTCCTGCAGGACCAGCTCATCTGGGGTATCGCCTACTGCGGCCTGGCCGCCCTCTCCTTCGCCGTCATCGCCGTCGCGCGGCGCGAGCATCCCACCATGGTCACGCTGACGCTCCTGACCATCGCCTGCGTCATCCCCTTCCTCGTCCTGTTCGCAGGCACCATCGGCATCTTCATCGTCGTCCTGTACTTCATCTTCTCCCTCTTCCGCCGCTAGGAGCGCCCCATGAGCACCGATACGCCTTCAACCGACACTGCCGACGTAAGCTCCGCCGCCTCTCTGGCCACCCTGGTGCACCGTCGCCAGAACCTGCAGATCCTCGCCACCTTCGCCGCCCTCGTGGCGCTTGTGCTGCTGCTCAACCTCACGCCGGTGCCGGGCTGGGTGTGCTCGTTCATCGAGCTGGAGCCCGACGTTCCCGCCGACCTGCTCGGCGAGGCCTACTGGGACGACTGCTTCGGCGGCCCTCTGGGCGATTTCGCCGCCGGGTCGCTTCCCCGCCCCGAGCATTTGAGCTACGCCCCCGAGGCCGACCAGTTCCTCGCCGAGCTGGAGAAACTCGCCGCCCAAGAAGGGGCCATCGAAGCTGCGGAGGCCGAGCAGGCAGCTGCCGAGCAGAGCGAAAAGGAGTCTTAGGAGATTCGCCCTCGTTACGCGCCCTTTATGCCCAGCCGATCAATCTGCGACCGCGCGAACTCCTCGATATCTCGCAGCTTCGAAAGCGGTGCGCCCAGAGCGTCTTCCGTATCGCGCAGCACGTCGGACGCCGCCCCGCCAACACCTTCGCAAACTTCCTCGATGAGCCGCCTCACCATGCGCGGCGAAACGTCTAGCTCCTTCGCCAAAGCGAGAAAATCGTCCCGGCCAACCTCGTCGATCTTGTTGGTCGACCCGATGCGCATGGCCATACGACGGTCGAGGCCCCCATATACCACCGTCGAGGCGATGTCGTACACAGGCGCCAATGCAAACGACGACCAGTCGGTGCCCCGAAGCACAGTGAGGTTCTTGAGGTGCCCGTCGCAATTTCCGAGAACGGCGTTCGCCCGATATCTCGCCCCACACCTTCATGCGCATGGGCTACCGCCTTTCTTGAAGCGCAATATCGAGTCCGACCATGTTCGCAACGCGAATCGCCTTGTCCAGCTGGGCCGTCGGCTTTCCGTTCTCCAATTGAGAGACAAACATTATTCCTACGTCGCACATCTCGGCAAGTTCTCCTTGCGTGTATCCAAGCTGCTTGCGACGATTGCGAATCGCCGCCCCAAAGTCCCGCGCGCTTCGAATGGCCATGTCCTCACCTGCCTTCAATCATTATCGCGATCGCGATAATAGCACAGGAGGAAAAGAAAAATATCGCGATCGCGATAAAGACTGCTCTCTGCGTCTGCGATCAGCACCGCGACCTGCGCAATCGACTAGCCGCCGATGCCTAGCCCTCCGAGGCAGCGCTGGCCGCTTTGCTACCGTCGCGCTCGACCGACTTGATGAGGGTGGCCGCATCGACGCCGTACAGCTCGGCAAGGGCGATGAGGTTGTGGGTGGACGGATCGCTCGTTCCCTTCTCCCATTTCGAAACCGCCTGGCGACTCACTCCGAGCTCGTGGGCCACGAACTCCTGCGTCATGCCACAGCGTCGGCGCTCCTCCGCTAGCACTTCGCCCAACGAATGCGCGGTCTTCCTCTCACGATCTCGCCGGGGCCGCGCGTTCAGATATCTCACAACAAGCGCAACCAGAACGGCGAAAAGGATATAGGGAATCACCTTGATGACGATAACCGCCAGTACCATAACAACTTCGGGAAGCCCTAACCCCATGACCACCATTTTCCGCCTCGCTTTCTCGCCTTTCGCCTTCTCAGAATCACCTTGATGAATTCATCCTAGCACGCAGGCGGCAGAGCACCAGCAACTATTGCGCACTTATAGGTTGCCCTTGGTGCGGATCAGTGTAATAGAGACGCTCCGGCGGCAAAAAACCAACGACTGACCTCTTCGAACCTGACATTGCGAATGGTCACAGACAATCTGACCCGTCCACGCCCGTACGGCGACGGGAACGGGCGTGATTTGGTAGACTGAGCCGGAACAATTACCAGGGCGCGAAGTGCGCGCCCTGCCGACCGTCGCGAGCGAGGAGCCGCCATGCAGATCACCCCTGCCGAAGTTGCCGAGACCCTAGCCATGGTGTCCAAGCAGAACTTGGACATCCGCACCATCACGTTGGGCATCAACCTGCGTGGCTGCGTGGACGCCGATGTGGACAAGCTGGCCTCGAAGGTCTACGACCGCATGACCTCGACCGCCGAGAAGCTCGTACCCACCGCCGAGCAGCTCGAGCGCGAGTTCGGCATCCCCATCGTGAATAAGCGCATCTCGGTCACCCCCATCGCGGAGATCTGCGCCGCGGTGACCGCCGACGACCTCACGCCCGTGGCCGTGGCCATGGACCGCGCCGGCAAGGAGGTGGGCGTCGATTTCGTCGGCGGCTTCTCGGCGCTCGTGCACAAGGGCGCCACCCGGGCCGACCACAAGCTCATGGACTCCATCCCCACCGCGCTCGCCGCTACCGACCGCGTCTGCGCCTCCGTGAACGTGGGCAGCACGCGGGCCGGCATCAACATGGACGCCGCCTTCAAGATGGCCGGTATCGTCAAGCGCGCTGCCGAGCTCACCGCCGACCGCCAGTGCATCGGCGCCGGCAAGCTCGTCGTGTTCTGCAACGCCGTGGAGGACAACCCCTTCATGGCCGGCGCTTTCCACGGTTCCGGCGAGGCCGACGAAGTGGTGAACGTAGGCGTGTCCGGCCCCGGCGTCGTGCGCGCGGTGCTCGCCGACCTGCCGAAGGAAGCGGACCTCACCACTGTGGCCGAGGCCATTAAGGCCACGGCCTTCAAGATCACCCGCGCCGGCGAGCTCATGGCCCGCGAGGCCTCGCGCCGCCTCGGTGTGCAGCAGGGCATCCTGGATCTGTCGCTCGCCCCCACCCCGGCCGAGGGGGACTCCGTGGCCGAGATTCTGGAGGCCATCGGCGTGGGTCAGTGCGGAGGCCCCGGCACCACGGCGGCGCTCGCCATGCTGAACGACGCCGTGAAGAAGGGCGGCGTCATGGCGTCGTCTTCGGTGGGCGGCCTGTCCGGCGCCTTCATCCCCGTGTCTGAGGACGCCGGCATGATCCGCGCCGCTGAGGACGGAGCGCTTTCCATCGAGAAGCTGGAGGCCATGACGTGCGTGTGCTCCGTGGGCCTCGACATGATCGCCGTGCCGGGAGATACCACCCAAGAGGCCATCTTCGGCATCATCGCCGACGAGTGCGCCATCGGCATGATCAACAACAAGACCACCGCCGTGCGCCTCATTCCCGCCATCGGTTGCCAGGTGGGCGACCAACTGGACTTCGGGGGGCTGCTCGGCTACGCCCCGGTCATGCCCGTGAACCCCTACGCCGGCACCGTCTTCGCCCACCGCGGCGGCCGCATGCCCGCCCCCTTGAACTCGCTGAAGAACTAGCGGCTCGAAAACCATGATCTGCGCTTCCCTCGCGTCAAAATGCACCACGAATCGAGAACGGAAAATCGCCTAACCGGGGTGCGTGATTTTGTTGCCGACTATTTCCCGGTAGGTAGTTCCAAAAGACTAGCCGTGCAACTATAATAGAGGCGTACCAGCAAAGCCCGCTTCCTTCGTCATCCAAAACTCAGGTAGCACGGGCGGCGCAGGTGCAGTTGAATTAGAAGGGCCAGTTAGCGCTGGCCCTTTCTCTTTATCAACCTCAAACTGTCACTTTTTCATTTTCGTCGCAAAGTACCCTGGACACTTTCTCATTTTCGTCGCATACTAACGATAAGCTATAATCAGCGGCGAAGGAGGCATCATGCTGAAGCGAGCTGCCTACGAGCGACTTGTAAGTTGGAAGAAAGATCCCCACCACCGCGCTCTGCTTGTGGACGGCGCGCGACAGGTGGGAAAGACCTACCTCGTCCGCGCCTTCGCCCAGAGGCACTACGGCACCACCATTGAGATCAACTTCGTTGAGTCCCCCGAAGCGAAAGCCATCTTCGCGGGGAACCTCGATGCCGATACCCTCATCCCCCAGCTCTCCGCATTCAGCGGCACCGCCCTCACGCCGGGAGACACGCTCATTTTCCTCGACGAGATCCAGGAGTGCCCGCGGGCGCGCACGGCCATCAAGTTCCTCGTGGAGGACGGCCGTTTCGATTACATCGAGTCCGGCTCTCTCCTCGGCGTCACCTACGAAAACGTACCCTCCCTCCCCGTCGGCTACGAGAGCGAGCTGACGCTTTATCCCCTTTCCTTCGAGGAATTCTGCTGGGCCCTCGGAGAAAACGAGACAGCCCTCGAGATGGCGCGCGCGTGTTTCAAGGAAGAAGCCGCCGCGCCCGCCGTCATCCACCAGAAGCTCATGGAGCTGTTCAAGTACTACTTGATAGTGGGCGGCATGCCGGCCGCCGTGGCCCGATTCGCCCAGACCCGCGACATCGCCCAAGTGCAGAGCGTCCAGAAGGACATCTTAAAGCTGTACCGGGCCGACATCGTGAAGTACGCCCGCAACAAGGCCCACGTCGGCGCTATCTTCGACGCTATCCCTGCTGAGCTCAGCAAGAAGAACAAGCGCTTCAAGCTCTCCGACCTCGCAAAGTCGGCACGCAGCGAGCGCTACGAGAGCGACTTCATCTGGCTGGCCGACGCCGGCGTGGCGATCCCCTGTTACAACGTGACCGAGCTCGTGGCACCGCTGCGCCTCAACCGCCAGCACAGCGTCTTCAAGCTGTTTTTGTGCGACACGGGACTCCTCGTCGCCATGCTCGGCGACGGCGTGCCGTTCAAGGTACTCCAGGGAGAGCTTGACATCAACTGGGGCGCCATATTGGAGAACGCCTTCGCCCAAATGCTCACAGCCAACGGATTCGACGCGCTCTACTACGAGAAGGCCAAGCACAGAGAGATCGATTTCGTCGTGCAGAAGAGCGGTAAGGTGGTGCCCATCGAGGCGAAATCCGGCCGGATATTCCGCGCCCACGTCGCCCTCGACAACGTCCTGCGTGTCAAGGAGTGGGGGCTCGATTTCGCCTACGTCTTCTGCCGTGAGAACACGACGGTGGAAGTGGAAATTCCCGAGGGGCGCGACATCCAATGCGCCATCGCCTACATGCCCTGGTATATGCTCGCTTTCCTCAAACCCGACACCCTTCCCGATTCCTTCGTCGTGGAGCTTCCCTGACGGAAGGCGACCTAGGTGCTGCGCCCATTGCAGCTTCAGAACTTTGCATTTTTGCCATTTCGCCTCTTTTCAACTTTGCATTTTTGCCATATTGGCCATATCCACTTTGTCAGTTTCATCGCAAGGCACGCTCGCCCTCGGTTTTCCCGGAGCAACGCGCTAGCATAGCCCCCAGAAAGCGCCCGCTGCATGCGGGCCCAACCCCCTTCGCCCAAGGAGCACCCGATGATCAAGACGTTCAAGATGAAGCTGTACCCCGGCATGGAAGAGGAGTACGAGCGGCGGCACAACGAGCTGTGGCCCGAGATGATCGACATGATCCACGCCCACGGCGGCCGCAACTACACCATCGCGCTGGACCCGGACACGCTGACGCTGTTCGGCTACATCGAGATCGACGACCCCGAGCGGTGGGCCGCCGGCGCCGATACGGCCATCAACCGGAAGTGGTGGGACTTCATGGCCGACATCATGGAGACCAACGAGGACAACTCGCCGGTCTCCGTCGACCTGCCCGTGCTGTTCCACATGGACTAGGCGCAGAGAGCGCATGTGCGAGCAGGCGCTCCGCCCGGGCCATCCAACCGCCTAGATTTCTCCCAAATTCTGCAAAGCAGCCGCATCTGCAGCGCGCAACGCCGCCTCACACGGCTCGATCGCGTAGTTCGGCTGCGTTATGACCGGATCGGGCATCGTGGCCACACGCTCGACCATGAGCGGATGATCGGCGATGTCGTCGTAGATGCCGAAGCCCAAGGCCCGCTGGGGGCACGCCTCCACGCAAATCGGCCCGAGGCCGGCGGCGACGCGATCGAAGCACCCGTCGCACTTCTCGATGTGCGCACTCGCCTCGCTGAAACGCGGGGCGTGATAGGGGCACGACAGGGCGCACACCTGACATCCCGTGCAACGCGCGGCATCGACCCTCACGAACCCGAAATCGTCCTTGGCAATGGCATCGGAGGCGCAAAAGCGCAGGCAGACGGGATTCGTGCAATGGTTGCAGGACATGGAGACGTAGAAGGCGAACACGTCGTGCTCCCACGCGCCCTCGTCGTTTTGGATCCAGGTTCCCCCCGCATACTCGTGCACAGTGCGGAAAGCCGGACCTGTGCCCAGATCATGGTAGTCCCGGCAGGCCATCTCGCAGGTCTTGCAGCCCGTGCAGCGCCGCTGGTCGAACGAGAAGCCGAACTGATGATGCGGGTCGCCCGAGGAACCCGCGCCAGATACGATCGGCATCTTCGCGCGCGTCATCGCGCCACCTCCCCTCGTCCCGCTGCCTCACGCCGCGCCGCTTCCGCCCGCTCGGCATCGGTCAAGGGGCGCAGACGGACCAAGCACGAGTTGTGGGGGTTGCCGTGCGACCACGCCGTCGGCTCGTCGGAGGAGACCGTGTTGGCGCAGCCGCCCCAGTCGAGACGATCCCCCCACATGTCCGCATCGTGCCACGCGCCCTCCGGCAGCGCTACCACGCCCGGCATGATGCGCGGCGTCACCCGCACTCGGCATACGAGGGCGCCCCGATCGTTTTCGACGACCACCAAGCCGCCCGAGACAAGCTGAAGTCGTTCGGCATCGACGGGATTCACCGACAGGCGCCGGGGCGCCACGACCGCAAGCTCAGGTACGTTGGCGAACGACGAGTGTGCGCTCTGGCGCCCGTGGCAGCTGATCATCTGGAAGGGATAGGGGCCGACAAGCGCCGCCTCGGCGCCCTCGGGCGCGGCGATATACGCCGGAATCGAGCTTACGGGAAGACCCGGGTCGGCCGCCAAGAGCTCCGCGATCTTTTGGTCGTATATCTCGATCTTCCCCGAGGGCGTGGGCAAGGGGCACCCCTCCGGATCGCGTCGGAAAGCGGCATAGGCCACCGTCTCGCCCTCGTAGGGACGCCGCACGATTCCCCGTTCGGCCAGCTCGCGCAATGCCTCGTCATCATGGGCGAAGCGGCTCTCGCGCAACCGCAGCCCATCCATCTCGCCCAACGTGGAGGCACCTTCGCAAAAGGCCTCTTCCACCCCAAGCCGCCGCGCAAGATCGCGAGCCACGTCCCACGCGCACCGGCGATCGAACGCATTGCCGCCCCATGATGCGGCCACGATGACGCCGCGCACGCCGTCGGAGTTCCCCGACGACACGAGCACGTCGCGCTCGGCCTGAGCCACATCGGGCAGTACGATGTCGGCATATCTCATGGAATCGGTCATCATCACGTCGATGCCCACGATGAACTCGCACAGGCTCTCGTCGGCGAGGATCTCGTGAGTCCGATTGACGTCGGCGTGCTGGTTGGTGAGCGCGTTTCCCGCATGGTTGATGATCAACTTCACCGGCGAGGGCAGACGCGCGGCGCCACGCACGCCGTCGGAAGCCGTAAGAGCGCGCCCCCGCTCGACCGCGCGCGACCAGAGAAACGCGGGGATGGCCACATCAACCGGGTTCTCCCCCACTGGATCATCGGGAAGGACAGGCCGGAAAAGCCGCTCGCGGGCGCCGCTGTTCGTGCCGGGAAGACCGAAGTTGCCCGTAAGCAGGGAAAGCAGGCAGATCGCTCGGGCCGATTGCTCGCCGAGGGCCGTGCGCTGCGGGCCCCATCCCTGCATGATGAACGCCCGCCTTGCGCCGGCCAGCTCGCGCGCGAAAGAGGCGATGCGCGCCGAGGGGCACCCGGTGATGCGCGCGGCCCACTGCGGCGTTTTCGCCACTCCGTCCGGGCCCTCCCCCAGCACGTAAGCGCGGTAGCTCTCCGAGGCGGGTGCGCCCGCGGGCATCGTCGCGCCGTCGTAGCCGATACAGTACCGATGAAGGAATTCCTCATCGGCAAGGCCCTCGGTGATGAGCACCCAGGCCACGCCGGCCACGAAGGCCGCATCGGTGCCGGGGCGGACGGGGATCCACGCATCGCTCTCGCCTGTCGCCGCATCGCTCTGGCACGGATCGATCGCGATTACCCTGAAAGGGCGCCCCTCCCTCGCGGCCTCCTCGCGCGCCTGCGCGAGACGATGCGCTCCGCTCGCCCCGCCCATGCGCGTGAGCGCCGGGTTGGCGCCGAAAAACACCACCAGATCGGCATGGGACGCTTCGGAAAGCAGCGAGCCGGTGTAGTAGCCGTCATCGCCGTACAGCGACATGCACGCCGTCTGCAGCTGCATGCAGCTGTAGTCGCCATAGATGCCCAAGTGTCCGCCGTAACAGTTCATCAGCCGTTCGAACGGCGAGCCGGAGCCCGACCATATCGCCGTCGCATAGGGAAGGAGCACCGCCTCGTTGCCCCACTGCGCCACCGTGTCGCGGATGCGCTCCGCAATCTCATCGAGGGCCTCATCCCAACTGATAGGCTCGAACTGGCCCGACCCTCTCGGCCCCACCCGGCGCAGCGGCTCATTCAGGCGATCGGGGCTGCCCAGCCAATAGCGCAGGGCCCGACCACGCAGGCACGCGCGCATCTGCAGATTGCCGGGCTCCTCGTCGCCGCAGTCGGTTTCCGTCCAGAGGATCTCGCCCTCGCGCGCCCGAAGGCGCAGCGCGCAGCGGGATCCGCAGTTCACCGCGCAGGTCTGCCACACCTCGCGCGACCCGTCCCGCCCAGACGACCAACCCTCGCGCCTCACCATGAAAGCTCCCCCAGCTCGTCGAGGGCCGCGTCCTCCAGCTCGAGCAGGTGCTTGAGGGCACGCTGCACCGCCCGCTCTTCCACTGCCTCGCCGAACATCGACACAAGCACGGCGTACAAGTCGTCGGCCACATCCTGCACGCAGAGCATCCCCTGCGGCGTGAGCTTGAACAGGATGCCGCGCGCATCGCGGTCGTCGGGAACGCGCACGAGGTAGCCCTGCTCCTCCAGGCGAACCGAGGCGGTGGTCACATAGGCCCGGCCCGTCCGCAGGAAGGCCACCACATCGCGGGCGCGCAGCATCCTCGTCGCCGTGCGGCGCTTCGGGTAGAGCTCCAACAGGAAACGGAAATCGGTGAACGACAGCGACGTCGCCTTCTTGATCGCGACCAGCACGGCGCCGTGGAGCATGGCCGTCGCCGCCAGCCCGCGCCGGGCGTCGAACACCCCGACGGACTCGCCCGCACGAGAACCGCTCGCGTAGTAACTCCCCGGGAGGGAGAACGCCCTCCGGAGCAAGTCAGCCAAAACGGCGCGCTCCTCATCGGCCAGTCCGCCCACGCACAGCGCGAAGAACACATTCAAGCGCTTGGTCAGCTCCATCGTTCTCTCACGGCCGGCCCGCGTCAATTCGATGCAGCCGTCCTCGCAGGGCCTGACGAGCCCCTGATCGGCAAGAACGGCCACTGCCTCATCAACATCGGAAGGCTTCAGTACCAAGAGCCGCGCGACGCGCACCGGGCGCACATGCCCGGACTCGGGCAGCGTCAGCTGCTCCAGAAGGCGAAATTGAAGTTGGGTCATCTGCTTGGGAAGGAGTTTGGCCACGCCCCGGTTCGCCTTGGCGAGCACGGCGCACCACAAGGTGACGCTATGGGCCTTCGCGTAGTCCACCCGTGCCGCCCCCTTCCGCCTTCGTGTCCGATCGGCGCAAAGAAAGCGCCTGCGTCTGCGGCATTATAGCGCACGCAGGCACAGGCGCTCGGCGAGAAAGCGCTCTTCTTTAGGCTGCACAGGTTGATGCGCTCGGCGAGAAGGCCCGCACAACGCCAAGCAGACCCTCGGCGAGATCGGCCAGCAGACCGTAGTAGGTCGCCCCCTCCTCATAGAGCGCCGTCGTAAACCGCCCGAGCCAGGGGAGCAGGTCGATCTCCACGAACGATTCCAGCAAAGCCGCCTCTTCCGTCCCCGCAGGGCCGCCCGAGGCCGCCCGCCGAGCAAGCTCGCTGCAGTAGAGAAGCTCGATACCGATATGATCGGCGTACTGGTTGTTCTCGTTCGACACCTCGAGGGCCGCCTGGCGAAGGCGCTCCCGCATGCGAAACGTCGGCTCGCCGAACCCGTTCGTCACGCCCTCCTGCACGTAGAAGGACTCCCACGGCGCCACCGCCGGCTCCGGCGGCCCGATGAACAGGCGCGCGTACTCCACCGAGACAGCGCGCACGCGCTCGGCGCGCGGCACGTTCTCGCCCTCGGCCGCCCAGGCGAACAGCCCATCGAGGGCACACGCCGCCTCCTCGCTCCCGAAATCGGGGAAGGCCGCCCAGAAGGCCCGGTCGAGCGCCGCATCGGACGTCTGGCTCATCGGGGCGAGAAACGAATTTCCCACAAAGGCCAGGGCACGTGCCAGCTCATCGGCGGCGGCCTCCGCATGTTGCGCGGCCTTTTCACGCTCCAAAGTGCACTCCATGACGCATTCCCTTCCTTCTCCTCGATCCTACTTCTCGCGACGCTCCACGATCAGCTTGCTCGCGAGCACCATGAACGCCAGGATCACCAGCGAGATCACGCCGGCGGCCACGAGGATCTCGATCGGCGTGGGGGCATACGAGCTCAGCACCGCGAACGACGCCGTGCCCGTCGCGTGCGCCGCCTCGCTCGAGCCGGAGATGATGCCCGGCGCTCCCATCACGTTGGGAACGATGAAGGCAGTGAACAAGAGCCACACGCGCTTGCAGAACACACCCACCACGATGAGCACGCAGGCCACGTTGATCAGCACGGCGCTCTGGCGGTTCTTCGCGAACACGAGGATGCAGAACGGAATCACCAGACCGCAGATGATCTCGAACCAGAAGAAGGGAGCGGTGGGCCCGGTCGTCAAAAGCGCCAAGGTCTCCGCTCCAGCCGCTCCGGGATAGGCCATAGTGAGCACTTCGCAGAAGATGAAGAACGCGTCCACCGCCACGCACGTGCACAGAAGGCCGGCGAGCATGGCCATAAGCTCGCGAGAGGTGTCGTAGATGCCGGCCTTCTTCAGAACGCCGAGCACGACGAGCAGAAGCGCAAGACCCGAGTCCATGGCGCTTGCCACGAAGATGGGGGCCATGATGGCCGTATACCAGCCCTCCTTGGCAGCCTCGAGGCCGAAGATCCACGCCGTTACCGAGTGCACCAGGATGGCGCAGGGAAGCGCGAAGCGCGACACGATGGACACGGCGTGCTGGTTGCCGCGCGTCATGAACACGAGATAGAGCACGTTGATGATGAGGTAGCAGGTGATGACGCACACGTCCCACAGAAGCGGGGAGGTCGGATTGGGGCCGGTCAGGATGCGCCACACGCGCTGGATGCCGCCCAAATCGATGAGCACGAACATGCCCGCCGCGCAGATGCACACCGTGGAGAGGATGATGGCGGGAAGCGCCACCGCCTTGAACTTCGTGATGTGGAACACGCTCGCCGAGGAGGCCACGATGAGGCCGCCGGCGGAAAGCCCCACGAAGAACATGAAGTTGGTGATGTAGAGGCCCCACGAGGTGCCGTTGTTCATACCCGTCACCGTCAGGCCGAAGATGAGCTGGTACACCCAGCACCCCACGCCCACGGCCACCACGACGGCCAGGATGGCCGCCAGGACTTTGTATCGCTTGATCAGTTCCATGAGAGCCTCCTATTCGAAGTAGTGAACGGACGGACGGGTGCCCTGGTTCTCCAGAAGCGTCCATGCCTTGCGGTTCAGGATGGTCTGGGAGATCTCGCTGTCCGGATCGTCCAAATCGCCGAAGATGCGCGCATGGGCCGGGCAGCACACGACGCACATGGGCTCCTCGCCGCGATCGGTGCGCTCACGGCACAGCGTGCACTTCTCGGCCACGCCCTTGGGCCGCACCGGCACTTCGGCATCACCGTAGTTGGCGCCCGTCACGCGCACCGGCGTCTGCCAGTTGAAGTTGCGCGCGTTGTAGGGGCAGGCGGCCATGCACATGCGGCAACCGATGCACTTGTCATAGTCGATCTCCACGCGGCCCTTGTCGTCCTTGTAGGTGGCGCCGGTGGGGCACACGCGCTGGCACGCCGCGTTCTGGCAGTGCTGGCAGGCCACGGGCAGAAACGTGCGCGTCACATTGGGATAGGTGCCGAGCGCGCCGTCCACAACGTCACAGTCCTCGGTGAGCACGCGGTTCCAGAGCATCCCCTCGGGCACGTTGTTCTGCATCTTGCACGACAGGGCGCAGGTGTGGCAACCGACGCAGCGGTCGAGATTGATAGCAATGGCTAGTCTGGTCATGATGTCCCTCCTACGCTTTCTCGATCTCGACGAGCGTGTCGGAGAACGGGATCACCGGGCCGCACATGAGGTCGTAGCCGCGCTCGATCATCGTGTTGTTCGTGACGTTCTGCAGGTTGCCCGCGACGGTGTAATCGGCCGTGGCCGCCTCGTAGATGCGCACCGAGCCGGGACGAATGGCGTTGTTCGCGGCCGCGTGCACCTTAAATTCGCCGCGATCGTTGAACACGCGCACCACATCGCCCGTCTCAAGGCCGCGGCTGGCCATATCGGCCGGGTTCAGCATGACGAGCGGCTCGTACATCAGCTGGAGCCAGTCTGAATCGTAGAACTGGTTGTGGATGCGGAAGCGCGTGCGCGTGTTGGTGAGCTGTAGCGGGAACTGCGCGCGCAAAGACTCGTCGGCGATCTCGGTGCAGGGCTCCCACTGGGGCAGCTGCTGATCGAAGGGGACCATGCCGTCGTAGTACAGCTCCATGCGGCCCGTCGGCGTCGGGAACACCTGATCGGGCACAACCTCGCGGATGACCTCGCGATCGGGCACGGGCCACACGGCGCCGTTCTCCGAGATCTTCTCCACCGTAAGCTCCGACACCCACGGCTCAGTCGAGGTGGACAGAATCGCGTTGCAGCGATCGACCGAGCTTTCGGGGATGCCGGCCTTAAGACCGAGGCGGCTCGCCAACTCGCGCTGGATCCACAGGTCGGTGCGCGCCTCGAAGAGCGGGTCGATGATCTTCTCCTGGATGACGATCTGGCTGTAGCCCGCCTTCACATTGCCGAACGGCTCGTCGTACTCGAAGCGCGACGTGCACGGCAAGATGTAGTCGGACCATTTCGCGCCCTCGGTGAAGTAGGGGTCCATGGTCACGATGAAGTCGAGCGTATCGGCCCAGTCGCACGTCACATTCATGTTGGCCAGATGCTGCGCCACGATGTCGCCGCAGAAGATGGCCGCATGGCAGTTGTTCTCCCGGTAGGGCATGTCGTAGATGCTCACCTCGGACGCCGCGGCGGCCCAGTCCTCCGGCAGCGCCCACGCGCCGAGCGCCGGGGCGTAGCTGTTGTAGGACTGGCCCACGTAGACGCCCACGCCCGCGCCCGGCTTGCCCACGTTGCCCGTAATGGCCACGAGCACGGCGGCGGCATGCCCGGCGATATCGGCGTTGGTCATCTTGTCGTTGCCGCCCCACCCGAGCGCCAGCGACGAGGGGCCCTCGGCGTACTCCTCGGCCAAGCTGGCGATGCGCTCGGCGGGAATGCCCGTGATCTCGGCCGCCCAATCGACCGTGTAGGGCTTCTGGCCCTCCACGAGCACATCCCACACCGTGACCGCGTTGCGACCGCGCACCTGAGTCGTGCCGGAGATCGCCGGCGTGTCGCACTGGGTGTGGTGGACGGGGTTGCCGGTGACCGGATCGATGACGAAGTAGGGGTTCTGCTCGGGCGTCTCCGGCTCAGCTTCCGCCGCCTCATCGACCGGCGCGATCTCCTCGTGATCGCGGATGAGCAGACCCGTCTCGGCATCGACGAGGAACGGCATCGTCGAGTGCTGCGCCATGAAGTCCTCGTCGGCAAGATCGTTGTCGATGATGTGCGAGATCATGCCCAAAAACAGCGCCGCATCGGTGCCGGGCTCGATGGGAATCCACTCGTCGGACTTCGAGGCCGTCGTGGAGTAGTGCGGATCGACCGTCACCATGTGCGCGCCGGCTTCCTTGGCGTCGAAGAACGTGAACACGTTGGGCAGGCTCGACTCGCAGTAGTTCGACCCCACGGTGAGCACGAGCTTCGAGCGCTGCCAGTCGCGCGCCTCGGGGGCACACATCGCGTATCCCGCGCCGAAGCCCATGGCCGGGTCGAGCCCGTTGCCGGTGCCAACATCGATGCCGTCGAAACCGCCGGTCTGCGCGCCCAGCATGGGGGCAAGGAAACCGAAGTCGGCCTCGGCGGTGGCCAGCACCATGATGGAGTCGCGGCCGTAGGCGTCCTGCGTGGTCTTGATGAGCTCGGCGACCTCGTCGAGCGCCTCATCCCAGCTGATCGGCTCGAACTGTCCGCTTCCGCGCTCGCCGACGCGCTTGAGCGGCGTCTGCACGCGGCCCTTTCCGTAGATGTGCGCGACCTCCGAGATGCCCTTCAGGCAGATGGTCTGGAAGTCGGGGTTGCCCACGCCGTTGGGCTGGACCTTCACCATGCGCCCGTCGCGCACCGTGCACGCCAGCGAGCACATGCCCCCGCAATGGCTCTGATGGTAGGTGCGCGCCACATGCTCCTCGGGCGCGGCCTCGGCCGAAGCGGGCGCCAGCCAACCGTCGGCAGTCGCCATGCTCGCCACGCCGGCGAGCCCCGCAACGCCGGCCGCAGCGCCGGCGGTCTTCAGGAAACCGCGACGCGTCAGCCGTCCGCGCGTGCTTGAAGACTCGGTCATCTCTCCTCCTTGCTCTCGCTTTCAAACAGGTTTTGGAACCGCGCAAAAGTATAGGAGCGAAGGGCGCGAAATTCTAGGAAACAAGTTTTTTACTTATAGGATTTGACCTGGATTTTTACAAAAAATTGAAGGTATTTTGGTAAACAAAAGGAGGCGATGCGCTTTCGCTATAATCTAGTGAAACCCACGAGCGCATTTGACGAGAGAGCGAGCGCGAGCATGCACAGGCACACCCCCATCAAAGTGAGGTACGGCGAGACGGACATGATGGGGGTGGTCTACCATGCGAACTACCTGCTGTACTTCGAGGACGCCCGCATCGACTTCCTGGACGCGCTGGGCTTCTCCTATGCGGAGCGCATCGAGGGGGCCGGCTACATGAGCCCCATCCACGACATCGAGATCCACTACAAGGCGCCGCTGCGCTACGGCGAGGCGGGCGTCGTGCGCACGTCGGTCGCGAAGAACCTGCCCATGCGCACGGTCTACCGCCAGCAGGTGTACCGGGCGGAAGATGTTTCGGAAGGCGAGGCGGCTGACGGGATCGAGGGCGATCCGGGCACGGAGGGCACTGCGGCAGCTTCCTGCCACGAGCCCCACCTGCGCGAGGGCGCGACCCCGCTCGTGGACGCGCTCGTCACCGTGTGCGTCGTCGAGCGCGACACCTTCAAGCCCGTGAGTCTGCGCCGCACCTTCCCCGACCTCTACGCCAAGTACGAGGACATCGTGGAAGAGGCCTGATTGCAGCGCGGGGCCGCTCCCCCACGAGGGAGAACGGCCCCTTTCGTATTGGCAGTATGCCTCTAGCGCAACGTAGCGTACATGACGGCCTTAATGGTGTGCATGCGATTTTCCGCTTCTTGGAAAACACGGGACTGCTCGGATTCGAACACCGCGTCCTCCACTTCCATCTCCGTCACGCCAAACTGCTCGGCAATCTCAGCGCCGATCGTCGTGTTCGTGTCATGGAACGAGGGGAGGCAGTGCATGAAAATTGCCCCGGGATTCGCCTTCGCCATAACCTCCTCAGTTACGCGGTAGGGCTCCAAAAGCGCAATGCGATCGCACCACAAATCGGCCGACTGACCCATGCCGACCCACACATCGGTGTAAACGGCATCCACGCCCTGAATGCCCTCGTCGATATCGTCAGTCATGGTGAGGGTCGCCCCGCTTACCGCTGCCAATTCCTGGCAAGCTTTCCACAGCTCGGGACGGTACGTGCGATTGCCCGGAACGTCGGCCTGGGGCCCTACCTGCACAAAATCGATGCCGAGCTTGGCGCAAATAACCAAGAGAGACGAGGCGGTATTGCCCACCTGGCCGAAGAAGGCCAGCTTGCGGCCGCGCAGATCGTCCCCGAACTCCTCCCGCATGGTCAAAATATCGGCCAGAGCCTGGGTGGGGTGAAACTGGGCGGTAAGTCCGTTCCACACGGGAACGCCGGCATTCGCCGCTAAATCCTCCACGACCGACTGCTCAAAGCCGCGATACTCGATGCCGTCGTACATGCGGCCGAGCACGCGGGCGGTGTCCTCGATGGACTCCTTCTTGCCCATTTGGGAGGAACCGGGATCCAGGTAGGTCACGCCCATGCCGAGATCCATGGCGCCCACCTCGAAGGCGCAGCGGGTGCGCGTGGAGGTCTTCTCGAACAGCAGCACAATGTTCTTGCCCTCGAGGTAGCGGTGCGGGGTGCCGGCGCGCTTCACGTTCTTGAAGTCGCGAGAAAGGTCGAGCAGGTAATTGATTTGCTCGGGAGTGAAATCGAGCAACGTGAGAAAATTCTTCCCAGAGAGATTGAGCGGCATAGTGAATCACCCTTTCAGATTCTTCAATAGCGAAAGTCGAATTGTCGAACGGCGATAAGCCGAAATGGTCGGGGGCACACTCGGCGCAGCGCCGGCACAACGATCGCCCGATTGCGCCCCCGCTTCATCCGCACGCGCTAGATATCGGCGCGGGCGAAAGGCATGGACATGCAGCGAGGGCCGCCGCGTCCACGGGAAAGCTCCTCGGAGGGCACCACGCACAGCTCGATGCCCGCCTTGTACAGCTCGTCGTTGGTCACGACATTGCGCTCGTAGACGCACACCTTGCCCGGAGCGATAGCCAACGTGTTGGATCCGTCGTTCCATTGCTCGCGCGAAGCCTCGACCGGATCTCCCCCGCCGCACTCGATCAGCATGATGTCATCGACGCCCGTGGCCATTTGCAGGATGTCTTTCAGGGAGCCGTCCAGCTCGTCCACAGCCACCTCGCCCGCATTGTCGCCCTTGCGCAGACGATACGCATGCAACTCGTCGTACATACCCGGGTATACCGTGAACTTGTCGTAGTCGATCTGCGTGCACACCGTATCCAAGTGCATGGTCTCATAGCCGAAGGGGATCTTAATGGCGTACACCGTCTCGATGGCGGAAGGCTCCTCGCCCCAGAACAAGTTCTGAGCCAACGCATCGATCGCCGCAGCCTCAGTACGCTCCGAAATACCGACAGCCAAGGTAGTCTCGTTGATGTTCAGCACATCACCGCCCTCGATATGGGCCTCGCTATGGTTGTCGTACCAGAACGGCGTTCCCGCAAAATCGGGATGATAGGTAAGGAAGGTCTTATAGAAGGGCACCTCGCGATTGCGCTGATTGTGGTACATGCGATGCAGCGCCACTCCCGTGCCGATGGAGGCAATGGGATCGCGGGAGAAATAGCTCGACGGCATCGAGAACACCACGAAGTCGTCGAATGCGAGGCCGTCTCCCTCCAAACGGGACAACGTGAGCGGGCCGGTCGCCAGATCAAGCTCGTTCACACGCATGCCGGCAAGCGCCTTGTCCACCAACTCGCGATTGTTCTCAATAGCATCGAGCTTCTCGCGAACAAGGGGCACCAATGCCGGATCGGGAATGGGAGCCTGGACCATATATTCATCCAGAAACGCCGCGCGCGCCGCCGGGTTTACATCCATCGCCTCAGCCAGCAGCTCCTCCATATAGAGCACCTCGGCACCGGCATCGCGCAAAATGCCCGCGAAGACGTCATGCTCCTTTTGGGCGTATTCCAAATAGAAGGCATCGTGAATCCAGCATTTTTCAAACTCGGCTGCCTTCATATTGGCAAGCTCGCGTCCCGGTCGGTGCAGCACGACGCGCTGCAGGTTTCCAATTTCGCTCGTAACGTGAATGGGCTTGTTCGCCATCTCTCGCTCCTTTCACTGCCCTAGGGCAACATACTACTTTTCCAGATCGCGGGGCCACCGCATCCAACATTCGACGGCCTCGCGAAAAAGGTCGCTGCACCGCGGCCTACGCCACAGGCAGCATGGCCGACACCGTCGTGAAACCGATGCACACCACGCTCATGAGCAGCCACCATTTCCAACAAGTCTTCCACCACTGCTCGAGGCTGATTTTGCATACGGCAAGACCCGCAACAAGAATGGCGCTGGTGGGAGCTATGATGGTCATCATCGGCTCGGCCAGGCAAAGCGCCGTGACGGCTCCTTCGGGGTTAAGGCCCACCAGCTCCGTCAGCGGCCCGAAAATCGGCATGGTCAGCGCCGCCAAGCTGGAAGAGCTCGGCACCAAGATGGTCAGCAGGTTCTCCACCACGTAAAGGATGGTGGTGTATACCGCCGGCGCCACATCGGACAAACCTGTAGCCATGGCATTCAGGATCGTATCGATGATCATGCCGTTATCGGCAATAACGAGCACGCCGCGGGCAAGGCCGATCACGATGGCCGAGAACGCGAAGTCCTTCAGGCCGACGACGAACTCCTGGGCGATTTTCTGCTGAGAGAATCGCGCCACAATGCCCGAGATGAGGCCCATAGCAAGAAACACCGCAGACAGTTCGGTCATGTACCAACCCTGCGTGACAAGCCCCCACACGATAAGCGCCATGCCAGCAAGGAACACCACGAGAACCCACTTCTGAGCCATCGTGAACGGCGCGTCGTCATCTACGGTTCCCATCTCCAGGCGCTTTTGCTTGTCGTCTTTGTAGGTGAGCGACAGCTCGGGATTCTTGCGAATCTTGCGCGCATAGAGAACAACCCAGCCGATGGAAAGCCCCACGATCACCACGAACATGATAGCGCGCAGCCAAAGCTGAGGATTGCCCGTGATGCCGATAACGCCCTGAGCGATGAGCACGCTGAAGGGGTTTACCGTCGAGGCGATGTAGCCTGCCTTCGCGCCGATGAACACGATCATGAACGCCGTGAGCGAATCGAAGCCCATGGCGATCATGATGGGCAGGAATATGGCGAAGAACGGCAGGGTCTCCTCGGCCATGCCGAAGGTGGAGCCGCCGAGGGCGAACAGGAGCATGGCGATGGGGATAACCAGAATGTCCTTGCTCTTGAACCTCCTCACTACCCGGCGCATGCCGGCGTCGATGGCGCCGGTAGCCGTGATGATCTGGAACGCGCCACCGACGATGAACACGAAGGCCACCACCTCGGCCGCGGCCATGATGCCCGCGATGGGCGCCTCCAGCACCGCTCCGGGACCCTGGCGCAGATCGACCTGCTTGCCCGTCTCGCCATCGACGAACGTCTTGTCCATCTGCTCGTAGGTACCCGCCACCGTCACCTCGCGCCCGTCGATCTCCGTCGTCGCGAACGTTCCCGACGGAACGACCCACGTCATGACCGCCACGATGATCATCAAGATAAAGATGATCGTGTAGGTATGCGGCACCTGGAACGTGCGCTTTGCCTTTTCCCTCATTGCACCTCTCCTTTCTCACTCGCTGCGTGCGGGATTCGCGAGGCCATCATCGCGGGGCGACACCTCCCGTCCGGCCGTCGCATCGCAAGCGGGAACGCAGCTCGGAGAAGCGGCATCCGCAGTGACCTTTCCCGTCGCCTGAGCAGTAGAAGGTGACGTTAAAAGTCACTTTTTTTCCTCAGTGCCTTTTCTCAGGCTCGAAAATTCCCTATGCTTTGGAAGGACAACGAGAGAAGAAACGGAGCGAAACAGCCATGGATACCGTGCGAGTGAACAACGAAGTGGGCCGCCTCAAGCGAGTGCTCGTCCACCGGCCGGGCCCAGAGACGCGACGCTTCCCTCACGGGGAATTTGCTCTGGCCTTCCCCTTGCGGCCCACGAGCAGCGACTTCGATCTGGCACGGGCCCAGGACGAGCACGATGCCCTCACGGCGATCCTTCGCGCCGAAGGCGCCGAGGTTGTCGAGCTGACTGAGCTGGTCGGGGAGACCCTCGCCTTCGCGCCCGAGGCCAAAGACGAGCTGCTCGATCGCTTCCTGGCCAACTGCCGCATCGAGGGCTCCGAGCTGACCGAGGCGGCGACCCGGTACATGTCCGAGGCCGCTGACGCCGAGCAGTTCGTCACCCGCCTCTTCAACGGCATACGCTACGGCGACACCGACCTCGACGCCTCCGATCGCTTTCCGCTAGCCGCCCTCACCGACAGCGCTTTCGATCCCGATACCTTCCTCTCGAGCCCGCTGAACACGGCGTTTTTCACGCGCGACCCCTTAAGCGTGATCGGCGGCGGCATCAGTCTCAACCATATGTACTGGCACGACCGCAACCGCGAGGTAGACCTGCTCCAGACCGTCGCGGAGCATCACCCGTGCTTCGCGGACACGCCCCAATGGTTCGGCCACGACAGCTCTTTCCACCTGGAAGGCGGAGATATCGTCAACTTGAGCGGGCACGCCGTGGCCATCGGGCTCTCGAGTCGCACGGAGAGCCTGGCCATCGACCGTCTGAGTCAGGGGCTGCTGTGGGGCGACGGGTCGTCTGTCACCGATGTGTACGTGATCGAAGTGCCCCAGAGCGGCAACCGCCTGCATCTGGACGCCTACCTCTCTCCCATCGACGGGGACACCTTTGTGGTGGATCCCCTCCTGGCCCGCGAGCCCCGCGTCTACCGCCTGCGGCGGGCCCGGCGGCGGGGCGGCGTGCGCATCGAGCCCTGTAGCGAGGGCCTCGCTCGTATCCTGGGGGCGGCCACGAGAGGCGGCCCGGTGCGGCTCATCGACTTCGGCGACGGCGGCGGCCCTATGGCCTTCGAGTACGGCAACGGAGCAGCGGGCATCCTGCCCCTTGCGCCCGGCAACCTCTGCGTGTGCGCGGAGAATCTCGCCGCCAACGAGGCGCTCGTCGATGCGGGCATGACCGTGCACCCAGTATCTATCCAGGAGATGACGGTCGGGTTCGGCGGTCCCAACAGCCTGTGTTTGCCCCTCGTGCGCGAGGATCTCTAGCGTTGTGAGCATCGGCGAGAACATACGGCGCCTGCGCGAGCGGGAGGGACTGTCGCAGACCGCCTTCGCAGGCAGGCTCGGCGTCACCAAGGAGACGGTGGGCCGTTGGGAAAGCGGCCGCACCTTCCCCCGGCGCACCCATCTGGACAAGATGATCGCCGACTTCGCCGTCTGCGCTGACGACATCATGAGCGAGGAGCGCGGGCTGGGCACGGCGCCGAGTGCCCAGCCCGCAGACAACTGGCCGGGCCCGGAGACGCGAAACGACGGCACGGGTGCCGCTGAGGGGGCGGGAGATGCGATCCTTCCCGTGTACAAGACGGATCGCTCGGGCAACGGCACGACGCTGCGCCATACCGGCTACGCCTGCGCGCCGTCCGACGTGGCGGCCCGTCACGTGGCCAGCATCTTCGTGCGCATGGACTATCGAGAGATGACGCGCCTCTACCCCGTCGGCAGTCTCCTACTCGTCGACCAGCGGGCCCGGCCCTACAACGGGTGCACCGTCGTGGCTCTGGTGGACAACGCCACTATCGTCGTGCGCCGTTACACGGCGGGCAACAACACCGTCGTGCTTTCCTCATGGTCCTACGATGCACCCTCGCCCGACCTCATCCTAGACAAGCGCCGAGTGCGCATCATCGGCGTGGTGGTCTTCTTCCAGGCCAGCCACGACACGGAAGCGCTCTGAGCCGGCTTTCCGACTCCACGCAATCGCCCCCATGCGCACGATCTGCACTTTGTCAGTTTCGTCGCAAGTGCCATGGGGACGCGCTTTTTCCCGGAGCAACGCGCTAGCATAGCCCCCAGAAAGCGCCCGCTGCATGCGGGCCCAACCCCCTTCGCCCAAGGAGCACCCGATGATCAAGACGTTCAAGATGAAGCTGTACCCCGGCATGGAAGAGGAGTACGAGCGGCGGCACAACGAGCTGTGGCCCGAGATGATCGACATGATCCACGCCCACGGCGGCCGCAACTACACCATCGCGCTGGACCCGGACACGCTGACGCTGTTCGGCTACATCGAGATCGACGACCCCGAGCGGTGGGCCGCCGGCGCCGATACGGCCATCAACCGGAAGTGGTGGGACTTCATGGCCGACATCATGGAGACCAACGAGGACAACTCGCCGGTCTCGATGGACTTGCCCGTGCTCTTCCATTTGGACTAGCCTGTCGCGGGAAATGGCCAAAAGAGGGCGGTTCTCGTAGCTCGCGCGCCACTCCGAAGCAGCCTCGAAGCCGTTTCGGTGCCGTTTTCCCAAGTCGCGCATTGTCGCTTTTCGGCGCGACCCGCTAAGAGGTACGAGAACCGCGTCGTTTTGGCCAAAAGAGGGCGACCTTCACTATAATGAGTGCTGGAACCTAAGCGAAACGGCGAAAGCGAGCGAAGAGATGCACAGGCACACCCCCATAACCGTGCGGTACGGCGAGACGGACATGATGGGGGTGGTCTACCACGCGAACTACCTGCTGTATTTCGAAGACGCCCGGGTGGACTTCTTGAACGCGCTCGGCTTCTCCTACAACGAGCGCCTTGAAGCGGCCGGCTACATGAGTCCCATCTACGATTTGGAAGTGCACTACAAGGCCCCGCTGCGCTACGGCGAGGCCGGCTTCGTGCGCACCTCGGTGGCGAAAAACCTGCCCATGCGCACTGTGTACCGCCAGCAGGTCTACCATGGCGACGATGCTGCGGGCACCGGTGCCGCGGGCGAGCCGCTTCTGCGCGAGGGCGCCACCCCGCTCGTGGACGCGCTCGTCACCGTCTGCGTGGTGGAGCGCGACACTTTCAAGCCGACAAGCCTGCGCCGCACCTTCCCCGACCTGTACGCCCACTACGAGAAGATCGCGGAAGAGGCATAAGGCTACACCCGCGAAAGTGAACACCGATCGCGGATAGACGGCCGAAGCCGTCCTCTCCGGATGGGCGGCCGCATCGGCCTACGCGATTGCGGAGGGGCAGCCGAAGCCGCTCCCTGCGACCCGACGGCGGCACTGGGGGCGCAGCGGGGGCGCCGGCCTCAGTGCCAGCCAAAGCCATCTCTTCTACCGCTTGGCAAAAGTTGCAAAAGATGCAAAAATTGCAAAAGATGCAAAAATTGTCAAGGAGGCCTCTGAAATGACCAATCCCTTCACCCCGACGTTCGGCGTCATTCCCGCTCACATGGCGGGGCGCGAACATATCATTTCGGAACTCATCCGCGCTCTGGAGGCCGGCCCGGGCGACCCGGGCCTCACGACCATCCTGACGGGCGCTCGCGGCACGGGAAAGACCGCACTCCTCTCGTATCTGGCCGATGAGGCCTCCTCCCGGGGCTGGGTCGCAGTCAACGTGTCGGCGCTTCCCGGCATGCTCGACGAAATCCTTCAGCAAACGCTCAGGAACTCCTCTCATCTTATTGAAAGAAAGGGCGCTTTCAAACTGTCGGGCATCAAGGTGGCCGATCTCGCTGAGATCCAGTTCCAAAGTGCCGACAACGACCATCCCACCTGGCGCATACGCATGGAAGAGGCCTTGGGTCAACTGGCCGAAGCGGATGCGGGGCTTCTCATTACCGTCGATGAGGTACGCGAAGACCTCGATGAAATGGTCCAGCTTGCATCCGTTTTCCAACATTTCGTCCGCGATCGTCGCCGCGTCGCTCTCTTCATGGCAGGCCTTCCGACTCACGTAAACGGGCTTTTGCAAAACAAGTCCGTATCGTTTCTGAGAAGGGCCAACTTCCATGAACTGGGAGTTGTAAGCGACTTCGATATCGAGCAGGCCATGCGAAAGACTATCGAGGACGGAGGCCGCGGCGTGTCCCCGGAGGCGCTTTCGCGGGCCGTGCAGCTGACGGCGGGCTTCCCCTACATGATGCAGCTCGTAGGCTACCGCGCCTGGAACGAATCGCCTGAACGAGACGATGTTACCCTCGAGGACGTGGACAGCGGAGGACTTTACGCCCGTAACGACCTGCAGCGAAAGGTCTTCGACACCACGTTCTGCGAGCTCTCGAAAGGGGATGTGCGCTTTCTCGCCGCTATGCTCGACGACGAGGGTCCAAGTGCGCTTGCCGATATCGCGAGACGCATGGAAAAGAAGAGCAACTACGCCTCGCAATACAAAAGGCGTCTCATGGAGCAAGGCCTCCTTGTCGACAACGGCCAAGGAACGGTGCGCATCGCCCTGCCCATGTTCAAAGACTATCTTCGGGAAAGACTGGGGTAACCAGACTGGAAGGCCCAGAGCTCGGTCCATATTCTCAGCACAGCACAAAAGCCAGCCGCAGGGAGGGAAAGCGGCTGGCTTTGAGCTAGGGGTATTGCGCGGTTGCGAGATGGTCGGGGGACGCCTTACGCCAGGCAGCTGCGGGCGCTGATGCGGCCGAAGGCCATGGCCTCACCCACGTTGCCGTTGCCCTGGTAGAGGTAGCCCCACACGCTACCGAACTCGCCGGCGGCATAAAGACCCGGAATTTTCTCCCCGTTGCAATCGAGGATGGCACCGTCGGCCGCGCGCTTCGGGCCGCCATCGGTGTTCAGCATAGCTGGATTGCAGCGCTGGGCGTAGAAGGGAGCGGTCTTGATGGGCGTGAGCGTGTCGGCCGGCCGATAGAAGGCCATATCAGCGCCGCGCTCGCAGAACTCGTTCCACTGGGCCACCGTGGCAGTCAGCTCCTCGGGGGGCACCTCCATCTGGGCGGCCAAGTCCTCCAAGGTGTCAGCCTTGTACAGCCAGCCATCGGCCACGGGATCCGTGGTCTTGGTGGCCTCGAAATCGAAGGCGCGCTCGTAGTTGTCGCTGTCGAACACGAACCAGCCAACGGAGGGCATGGGCAGATGGTTCCACTCGCCGCCGAACTGCATGACGCCGTGGCGGCTGCCCACATGGCGGCTCAGGTCGTCACGAGGAATGTCCGCCGCATCGTTGGATACGTCCAGGGACTTATGCCCGTCCCAATCCATGTAGAAGCGGCGGCCGTTCTTGCCCACGGTGATGCCATAGCACTTGTACTTGTGGCTGGCGAGGGCCCCGTTGGAGAACGCGGTGTTGTCCAGGTTGCGCCCAGCCATCCAGAAACCGGCGGCGTTGTGCATATGCCAGAAGTCGGCACCGTGACGGGCGCAGATCTTGTGGCCGTCGCCGGTGTTGCCCTCCATGGCGAAGGATATCGCGTTCCCCACCCCGCAGAAGCCCTCGAGGAACTCCTCGTTGTGCTCGTAGCCGCCACAGCACATGATGACGCCCTTGTTCGCCTTGATCGCATGGCCGTCGGCGATGACGCCCACGACGCGGCCGTCCCCATCGCGCACCAAGTCTTCCAGCGGGGTGTTGAAGCGCAGCTCCACCGCCTCGGTGCACTCGTCGACGCAGATGTGGGTAAGGAAGTTGTGCAGGTGGTTGAAGGGCGGCTGGGCGTTGTCGTCGAAGCTGTACTCGGGAGCCACGGCGCTGGCGAACTCGCGGTACTCGGCTTTGTCCAAGTCCTCCATGAGCGTGCGCTTGGTGTCCAGCATGTCCATGGTGGCGCCGAGCGAGAGCACCCATTCCAGGTTCTCGTTGATGCCGGCAGCGAAGGCCTCCAGCACGTCGTCGGGAATGGTCTGGCCCGAGGCGGTGGTGGCCATGTCCTTCAGGTACTGCACCGGGTACTCGTACTCGTCGTCGCGGCCGAGGAAGTCGCCGGCGCACACCGGCGAGCAACCGGCAGCCGCAGCCTCCTTCTCGATGACGAGGCAGGAAGCGCCGGCGCCCTCGCGGCTCACGGTGATGGCCGAGGTGATGCCCGCAATGCCCGCGCCGACGACCACTACGTCGTACTCCTCCTCGAAGTCCACATCGGCGGCGCTCGTTCCCGTTCCCGTGCCCGAGAGCTTCTTATCGGCGGCCGTCTGAGGCGCGCAACCGGCCAGCGCCGCCGCGCCGCCGAGCGCGGTCAGGCCGCCCAGGGTGAGAAAGCCGCGGCGGGAGATGTTCGTAGTCTGCTGAGTCATGGGGTCCTCCTTCTCCGGATTGGTCTGTCTCCGTTGAGACGCCCCGCATCCTAGACCCCGGCGGCATTCCCGCCATCCCCCCAAGCAGACATTTCTGGCGCGCCTGCCCGTCCCCATTTATGGGGTACCCCTGCATGAACTGGGAAAACTATGAGTTGCCTTAGCCCTCGTAGCGATCGATGAACGCAATGAGCTCCTGCTTGCCGCCCACGCCCACCTTCGCGTACACCCGGCGCAGGTGCGTCTTCACCGTCTCGCGGGACACGAACAGCTTCTTGCCGATGTTCTCCATGCTGTAGCCGTGGATGGTCTCGGTGAGCACCTCGACCTCCCGCGGCGTGAGCCCGTAACGCTCGCACACGAGCGCCAGCTTGTCGGGAAACACGAGGGTCCGCCGCGCCTCGGGCACCAGCCGCACGGGAACCTCCTCCCCACCCACGGCCGCCTCGCTCGCGCCGCCTCCGCCTGCGGGTCCCTCGACGTCCGGAACCGGCGCGTCCGCAGAGCGGCCACCTCCTTGGCGCCCCCGCGCCACGCGTTTCGCCAGCGCGAAGAACAGCACGCCATAGCAGGCGATGAGCCACAGCGCCACCAAAGCCACGTATACCATGAAGGTGAAATCGATGCCGCCTTCGGCGTACAGGGCCGAGGTGGTGAGTCGCGCCGCGGCGGTCGTCAGCTCGTAGATGCCGTAGAACAGGCCAAAGAACAGGTAGGTATGGCGCAGGTCGCGATAGCTCTCCTGGGCCAGAAGCACCCAGAACAGCACTTGGTTCACCGTGTAGCCGCACTTCACGAGCATGCCGGCATAGGGGGCGTCCGCCAGCCAGAAGGCCGGTAGCAGCAGGCACCCCGTGGCGAACAGGGGCACCGAGAAGTACAGCAACTCGTCGAAGGTGAGGCGTCCGGCGCGCCAGACGCCGTAGAAGACCAGCAGGGCGATGGTGCCCAAGGCGACAATCTCGTTGAACCCGTCGTAGAGCCCCGAGTTGGTGGAAAGCCGCGAGCACGCCTGGGCCACGAAACCGAAAATGAGCGGGAACAGCGTGGAGCCGGCGATGATGAGCGCCCAACTGCGATGGGTGGCGAACAGCGTGATGGCGCGCTCGCCGGCGCTCTTGATGGAAATGCCGTACTGGAGCGGGTACTCGTTGTCGGCCAGGGGCAGCCGCTCCTTGCGGCGCAGGCACAGCCCCAAAAGCACTACGCCGAGCAGCTTCCCCGCCGGACGCAGCGCCATGATGGCCTCCGTGGGCAGGTACAGCGTGGAGAAGTATAGCGCCTCGTTCAGCAGGTAGGCCACCGGAATGGCCACGGCACTCACCCTCGGCGCATAGGTGGAGAACAGATGCGCGAACAACACAATGACGCAGGCCTCGCCGATGCCGCTGAAGGCCCCGGAAATGACGGAGGCGGCCAAATATTCGGCTACGCCCGCGGGCATAAGCGCGCCGAGACCGTATGCGACAAGGTGCATACCCACGAACCCCGCGCCCAACGCGAAGAACTTCCCCACCGAGGGAATGTGGCTGCGCAGGGTGAAAGCGATGGCGAAGCAGGCGACGGCCTTCACGAAGCGTGCGGTGTAGAGCGCTCCGTCGGGCACGAGCGCCGCCTCGTTGCGAGCCGTCCACACTGCCGACAGGAACAACGCGAACCCCATCACGGCCATACCCGCGGTCAGCAGGGAGTCGCGGTCAAGACGGGTGCCCGCCGTCGTCCCCGATGCGGCCGCCTCCTCAGCTGCCTCGGTCATCGCCGGTATGTTCGCCATGCTCTTCACGCCTCCATTCTACCGTACTTCTCGCCGGAAACCGAAAGGCAAAGCCAGCCGCGGGGAGGGAGGGCGGCTGGCTTGCTTGAAAGAAGACGCGCTCTCTACTGATAGGCCACCTCGCACCCCATGGCGCTCTCGGCGGCGATGCGGCCGTAGATGAGGCATTCGGCGATGTTACCGGAACCCTGGTAGAAGTGGCCCCAGAGGCTGCCGAACTCGCCGGCCGAGAACAGGCCGGGGATGGGCTTGCCATAGGGATCCAGAATCTCACCCAGGTGGCTGCGCACCGGGCCGCCGTCGGTGTTCAGCAGCGTGGGAGCGCAGAACTGGGCGTAGAAAGGTGCCTTGGCCACCGGGGTGAGCGTCTCGGGCGGCCGATGGAAGGCGGCATCCTCGCCCTCGGCGCAGAACTTGTTCCACTCGGCCACCGTGCGTTCCAGTTCCTCGGCCGGCACGTTGATCTGGGCAGCCAGATCGGCCAGGGTGTCGGCGGTCAGGGCTAGCTTGTCGGCCACAGGGTCGGCGGACGTCTCGGCGGGAATGGCACCGGCCGCCAAGCCATCGGCGTCGAAGATAAACCAGCCGCCGTCAGCGGGCATGGCCTGCCAGGGCCACGCGCCCCCGAAGTTGGTGTGACCGTAGCGCATGCCCACATCGGTGCGCAGGTCGGCCAGATAGCCCGGTTTCGGATCGGGCCACGAGGTCAGCGCGTCGTAATCCATGTAGAAGCGGTGCCCATTGGAACCCACGGTGATGCCGTACTTCTTCACGCGCGGGCCGCCGACGACCACCGATGTGAAGGCGGTGTTGTCCAGGTTGCGCGGCTGCAGCCACATGCCCGCCAGCCCGCTCATATGCCAGAAGTCGGCCCCCACCTTCATGCAGGCGCGGTGCCCGTCGCCGGTGTTGCCCTGGCCCGCGGCCGGCACGATGGTGGACACGCCGAAGGTGTTCTCCTTCAGGGCCGGATCGTTCTCGAAACCGCCGCAGCACATGATGACGCCGTCGCGGGCCTTGATGTTCTTGCCGTCGATCACGGCACCCACTATGCGGCCCGCGGCATCCTGAATCAGCTCCTCCATGGCGAAGTTCGTGCGGTAGTCCACCACATCGGTGTGCTCGTTCACTCGGTTGGTGAGGAAGGTGAAGATGTGGGGCTCGCCCTTCAGGTCGTACTCCGGGTCGTCGCGCACGATGCCGCCGATGGTGCACATGGCGTGGGCGTAGGAGCATTCCAGCTCGGGCCACACCACATCGATGTTGAGATAGGGATCCTCGGCCGTGCCGTTGGGCAGAATCTGCATCTCCTCCTCGCGGGCGCCCAGCTCCACCACCCAGTCCTTCACCTGGCCGAGGCCGTTGGCGAACACGCGCAGCACCTCGTCGGGGGTAGTGGTGTGCTCGCCGGCCAGCTCCTTCAAGTAGGTGTAGTAGTCGTCGGGCACCGTGGTCCAACTGAAGTCGCCGGCGCAGAAGGGCGAGTTGCCGTTGGGCTGCGGTTCCTTCTCGGCCAGAAGGCAGGTCTTGCCGTTGCCTTCGCGGGCCACGGTGATGGCGGCGGTCATGCCCGCAGCGCCGGCGCCGATGATGACGACGTCGAACTCCTCGTCCCAGGCGATGTTGGCCGCATCGGCGGGAGCCGCCCCGCCGGCGCTGGCGCCGGCGCCGGCGTCCGAGCCCTGGGGCGCGCACCCTGCCAGACCCGCCACCCCGGCGCCAGCCACGGCCAAAGCCGCGCCCTTCAGAAACCCGCGTCGCGTCGTCTCGATTCCGTTGTTCTCCATGATCGTTCCCCTTCCAGAGATGATGACATTGCGCCCGGCGCCGCGGCGGCGCCAGACGAGGGGGACTCTACGGCGCCACGGGCCTGCCGCCATCTTCCAAAGGGGATGAAAGCCATCGCCCAAAAGACATTATTTCGAAGTTTTACCTGATGAGAGACTTACGAATTCTGAATAAGCGAGATGAGCTCCTGCTTGGAATGCACGTCGAGCTTCTGGTAGATATGGCGAATATGGGTCTTCACGGTGCCGTCGGAAAGGTACAGTTCGCTTTGGATGAACGTGCGCGAGCGGCCCTGGGCCAGAAGGTACAGCACCTCCGTCTCGCGCGGGGACAGGCCGCGCTGGGCGGCCACGACTTCGCAGGTGCCCTTAAGGGGATCCTCCCCCGGCAACACCGGGGCGCAGGCCTCACTGATGGACTGCGTGCGCCGCAGCAGGTACCACACGACGAAGAGCGTCCCGTAGGTAGCCGCAGCAGCCACCACCCCCTGCTGGGGCCCGCGCCCGAACAGCGCCACACCCAGAAGGAGCGCCGCCGCGCTCATGCAGCCCTCAGCCACGCCGACGGCCCGGTAGGGACTCACACCGCCCAGGCGCATGGCGGCTATCATGGCCACCCAGAACAAGAACTGGGAGAACAACTCGGTGGCGATGGAGGCCTGGGCGGCCACCACCGACGGCAGGCCGAGGGCGTTCACCAAGGCGCCGTCCTGCAGGAACAAACCTCCCAGCACAATGAGGAACAGCACCACCAACTGCGACAGCATCGCCGATTCGCGCAACCGGAAGAACGCCACGTACACGGCGATGGCCAAGGCTATACCCACGGGTAGTACCAGCGTCACGTACTGGGCCCCAATCACGTTCTCGCGGCCCCAGAACCCCAGGTCGCTCACCGAGCGGGCCACGGCCGAGAGCACCGCCGCGGCAACGAGGAACACGTAGGCAGTTCGCGTGTCGGAAAGCGCCGACCAACGCGCGAAGGGAAGCCCGGCCATGCCGCGCAGCAACGTGACCCGGGCTGCCCGGTCAGCCAGGGCCGAGGCGACGATCACCGATGCGCCCGTCAGCACGGGCGAAAGACAGGTGCCCACCACCTGGAAGCTCTCGGGAAGCACACCGGTCACCGTCACGAAAACCATCTTCAGTATGCGGCTCGCCGCCAGCACGAGCACGATAGTGGAGAACTGAGGGATGCGACCGACCATGGCAATGAGCCGCACTTCGAGCCAGCCGTAGCCGGCGGCCGTAAGCACCGCGCACAGGGCCGCGCCGGCAAAGCCGAGCCCCGAAGCCTCGCTGTTCACGTACAGAATCGTGGCGAGCAGGCCTGTCACGGGAACCACCACGGCCAACGGCCGATCCAACTTTCGCGTGAAGGCGGGGAAGGCCGCGATGAGGAAGGCGCCGACCGCCAATCCGAGCGACCAGAAGAACCGTCCGTTGAGACCGAGCGCCGCGAACAAGTCGTTCACACCCACCAGCCCCGCGGCGTGCCCGAGCATATCGGGCCACATGTCCATGCAGGCGAGTCCCACGACAAGCGCGGCCACGAACCCGATCTCAAAGCTATGGGAAGCTGACTTTTCCATGGCCGACATGATAGCGCAACGATCCAACACGGACGACAACCAATACGCGGCATATCGGGAATGGCCGCCGCTTCCCGTCAGTGTTCCACACCCTCACTTCCCTGCCAGAGCCTGGCTTTGGGCGGAGAGGCGCGGGAGGGCGAAGTCTTCGAAGGCGGCCAGGGCCGGGGAGAGGGCGCTGGCCGGCGTGGCGACGCCGATTTCGATGTCGGTGCGGGGGGCCAGGGGCATGAACGCGATGGCCGAGCGGGTGTCGCGGGCGTAGATGTCGTTCATGAGCGTGATGCCGAGGCCGGCTTCCACCAGGGCGAAGGCGGCGTGGGTGTCGCGCACCGTGTAGCGCGGGCGGGGCTTCACGCCGCAGGCCGCCAGGGTGCGCGCGTTGTCGCAGTCCTCGCCGGGGTACACCTCGATGAAGGGCTCCTCGGCGTAGCGCTCGATGGGGAACGTCTTGCGGCCGGCCCAGGGATGGTCGGCCGGCAGCACGGCCACCATGGGATCGCGCAGAAGCGGCGTCCAACGGTGATCGCCCTCGCGGCGGCTCATGATGGCGAAATCCAGCTCGCGGCGCTCGAGGCTGGCGAGGAGAATGGAGCTGTTCGCCTCCACGAGGTTCACCGCGATGCCGGGGTGCTCGTCGTGGAAGGCGGCGATGATGCCGGCCAGCTGGCGGTAGAACTGGCGGTAGGCGCTGCCCACGGTGATGCTGCCGCACACCGCGCCCCGGATGGCCGCCGCCTGCTCATCGCAGGCCCGCTGGGCGGCGACGAGCTCGCTGAGCGCCGGCAGCATCGCCCGGCCGTCGGGCGTGAGCGTCACCCCGGCCTTACTGCGCGTGAATAGGGGGAATCCCAGCTCGGCCTCCAGAGAGGCCACGGCGCGGCTCATACCCGACGCGGTGTAGCCCAGCGCCTCGGCGGCAGCGGTCAGATTGCCGAGCTCCACGGTCTTCAGCACGGCGGCGCACTTCGCGGTATCCATGGCAAGCCCCCCCTTCTTTGCGAATTTCACAATGATGATATGCCACAGTGTCGCTTTTCGCAATGATACGCCATCGCTAAGATGACCGCAACAGGGCACTACCCGGCAGAGAAGGGAACCGGCGATGACGGCACGACATGCGGCATGGCTCCTCGCGGCGGTGATCGCCGCCCGGGCCACCTCGTTTCTGTTCAGCACGATCCTCTTGGCGGATATGGGGCCGCTTACCCTGCTGGGCGTGCGCTTCACCCTCGCCTTCGCCGTGCTGGTGCTGCTGTTCTGGTGGCACCTGCGCGGCCTATCGCGCCGCGCCGTGCTTCACGGCTGCCTCATGGGCGCGGCCTTCTTCGCCACCATGGCCTTCGAGCTGCACGCCCTCACCCGCGCGCCCTCCTCCACCGTGTCGCTGCTGGAGAACCTGGCTATCGTCATCGTGCCCCTCGCCGAGGCGCTGCTGCTGCGTCGCGCGCCCCGGTCGACCGTGGCCGTGGCCGCCACCCTCGCCGTGGGAGGCGTGGCCTGCCTCACTGTGGGGAACAACCTCGCAGGCACGGCGCCCTTCGGGCCCGGCGAGGGACTCGCGCTGCTGGCCGCCCTCTGCTACAGCGCCGCCATCCTCGTCACGGCGCGGTTCTCCCGCGAAGGGGACGCGCTGGCCCTCGGCATCGTCCAGATCGGCGTCATGGGGGCGCTCGGACTGGCGGCCGCCTTCCTGTTCGAGCAGCCGACGCTGCCCGCCGGCCCGTTGCAATGGGAGGCGCTGGCCGTGCTCGTCGTGGTGTGCACCGGGTTCGGCTTCACCCTGCAGCCGGTGGCCCAGCGCCACCTGTCCGCCGAGCGCGCGAGCCTGTTCTGCGCCACCACGCCGCTCGTGGCCAGCCTGCTCGGCATCACGCTCCTCGGCGAGCCGGCCGGCCCCGCCACCTTCGTCGGCCTCGGCCTCATCATATCCGCCATGGTCGTGGCGAACCTGCCCATGCGGAAGCGAACCGGAGTAACGCAGGCAGATGCGAAGGCGGGCGCAGCGAGGCAATGGGGAGCGGGCGCCGACGCAAGATCAGGCAGAACCCGCGGCGGCATCAAGTCGGACGGCACCCACGGCGGCGCGCGGACGGACGGTGCCCACGGAGGAGTTCTTCGCTGGGCTATTCGCCGTCGATGAGGTGGATGAGCTCCTCGCGCTTGTTCACGCCGAGCTTGCGGTAGATGTTGCGGACGTGGGTGCGCACCGTTGAGATGGAGAGCACCAGGGACTTCGCGATATAGGCCGGCGTGAAGCCGCGGGCCAGAAACACGAGCACCTCGGCCTCGCGGGGAGAGAGGCCGCGGGCCGCGGCCACCTCGGCGCAGCGGGCCTCCAGGGTGTTCTGCATGCTCGGCTCGGCCAGCTCGAAAGCATCGCCGGACGCGTTCGGACGGACGGGGGGCTCGGAACCGTCGGGGGCGCCTGCGCCTTCGAACTCTTCTCCGTGCGCCGCGCCGACGGCACCCCCGCCAGGGGCGTCGCCGGTGCCCGATCTTGCGGCCAGGGCCGGCTCCTCCGCGGCGGCCGACTCGTGGGGCGCCACCAGCTCGTTCCACGACGTGCGGCCGAGAAACACCAGGAGCACCGCCACGAACGCGCCGGTGAGCACCGCGAGCCACGGGGCGAAGTCGTCGGTCACCGTAAGCACCTGGGAGAGGATCTGCCCCAAAAGCGCCGCAGCTGCGGCCACGCCGCAGGCGAAGCCCGACGCCACGTTCGCCGGCAATTCGCGGTTGCGCACCACGGCGAGCAGCACCGCGCACCCCAGCAGGGCGAGGACGATGTAGAACACGTAGAGGGCCACCACCGAGGCATCCCGCGGGAACGTGCCTGCGGGAAACGCGCCCAGCACTACGAACGCCGCCGCCATAAGGGGCACGAGGATGCGGTAGGACCAGGGCAGCAGGGGCGTGCGCCCCCACAAAAAGCAGACGCCGAACATCACGAGCGCCGCAACCGCTCCCCCGAGAAACGACGCCTGCACGACGCCGAAAGCGCTATGGGCCATCACGTCGGTCATGAACGCGTACACGGCGAACCCCAGAAGGGGCAGCCAGGTCACCGACACGAGGCGGCGCATCGTGTCGGCGGGACGGGCGAGAGGAAGCGCAGGGTCGCCCATGCGGGCGGCCACCGGCGGCACGACGACTCCCGCCACGAGCAGCAGGCAGAACACGGGGACGAGCGCCGAGGGCGGCAGCAGCGCGAGAATCCAGCCGACAAAGGAGGCCGTCAGCACGACGAAAGCGCACAGGACGAGGGCCTGGTCGATGGGGACGGCCACGGCTCGGGCCCATTCCGCCACCAGCAGGGGCAGCGCCGCCCCCGCCAAAAGCCCCGCGCCTACGGCCGCCGCCGGCAGCGGCATCGGGGCGAACAGAAGGCCCACGGCGCCCATCGTGCCGAGCAGGTAGGCTGCGGCCGCGATGGCAGTGACCCGGGCGCGTGCGAACACTTTGCGCGGGCGCTGCAAGCCGCGCAGGAGCACCACGACCGACGAGGTGACGGCGGCGAGAAGCAGCGCGAACAGAAACGTGTCGGCGATTGCCTCGAACTGAGGGGCCTCGGCGAACGCCCCGATAGTCGGTGCATGGGCGGGCAGCGTGGCCACAAAAGCAACGAGAGCGAGATGAATAGGGCGCAGGGCGAGCGGGGCGCGTCCATCGTCGCCGGCATCGCGCAACGCGAAACCCTCCATGGCCTTTCCGTCTCCTTTCTTCGCTCCGGTACCTAAACGAGATGTCCGCACATCGCCGGGCGATCGCGCGACACAGCGCACCGAGCCGGCGCGCTCCCTTCCAAACGCCGATTCTAGCATCGCCGCGGGATAGCGCCCGTCGATCCGGGAACTCGTGGCCGACCTGTGATAATGCAGCCGGACGCATCTGTTTCCGACTGCGTTTTCCACAATACCCAAAAAGTGCGATGTCCTTACCCATAAGCGGCGATGGCGCCCGACGGCCGCACTCCCTATAGTGGACGTCGTTCCTCTTGGAGGCGGACTCCCACGGCTTGGTCTTCTGGGGCCATTGAGGCCAGGCCGCTCCGCCTTCACCAAGGGCTATGCGGGAACCTGGCGCAGCGCGCCGGGAACTCGAGGGGCGGCGGTTCTCCTTTCTGGCCGCCGCCCGCTTTCTTTACCTTGTGCTAACTCGGAACGGCCGCGTATCATCAGGGGGACCACGGCCGGAATCGCAGGGCCGCCGCGTCGGAGAGAGACGCAGCGGCCCTTCTTTTTTCGGCGAGGCCGCTCTAGAACGGGCTCGTATAGAGGCGCAGGCCGTCGGGGAGGCGCACGAGACCGGCATCCTGGAGCCACGAAGCGGCCGGAGTGGCCAGAACATCGCGGCCGTTGAAGTGCTCGACGACGATCTTGCGTCGCGCGGCAGAGGCGCCCTCGCGCTTGAGGGCGGCGCGCACCGAGGCGACCAGGGCGGCGACGGCCGCCTCCAGCAGTTTTTCGTCGCCTGAAAACGCCAGCAGCGATTTCAGACGCGGCGCGGCCCAGAGCACCGGCACACCGTCGGCGATGACCACCATCGCCCCCTCGCGGCGGGACGGCCGCGCGGCCACGACGGCGGAATCGACCGCAGGGGCGTCGCCCGCCGCACCCCACGCCACGTCGGACCAGGAAATGCCGGCGCCGAAGAGGCACGCGGGGTCGTCGGCGGGAAGCGCGACGAGGGAGACGGGCGTTGACGCATCCGCAGGCTGGGCGAAGGCGCGCAGGGCCTCCACGGTCTCGCGCTGGGCAAACTGGGCCGGCCCCATGCCCTCCACGAACATGCCGCGCGCCAGATCGCCCGCGTCCTCCATGGCCTTGAGCACCGGGTACAGCGTCGTAAGCCCGCCGGGCACACCTGCCGCCAGCGCGATGTCGCGCGTCACAACCCCGTAGCGGTCGAGCAGCGATTCCACCAGAGACACCGCTTGTACCGTGGAACTCTGGCCGCTCGGCGCCAGGGCCGACCAGCGCCCGGCGAGGGCGGCGTCGAAGGCGGTCGCCGCAACCTGGCGGCCCACCACGGCCGCACGGGCCGCCATGCGGGCCTCACTGCGAAGAGACCGGCCCCGCCGGCTGCTCGCCCGCCGCCGCGAGGGCGAGGGCGTCTGGCCGCTGGCCGCGGACGCCGATGCCGCTGCGGCCAGCCCTCCGGCGCGGGGAAAGCCCAGACCGTCGCTGGTCGCCTTCCCCTGCCACACGAGCCGCTGCAGCGCCTCGGCCACCTCGCGATCCGTCGGCGCCACGGGCCCGGTGAGCCGCGCGGCACCATCCGCCAAGGCGCGAAATGGAAGCGGCCCTTGGGCTGCCAGCACGTGGCGCACGATGACATCCAGCGGAGGGTCTTCCAGGGCGCCTGCGTCATCTTGGCCCGGCTCGGCTACAGCGACTTCCGCCACGCCCGCCTGGGTGTCCTGGGACACTGGCGCCAGGGGCGAGTCCGTCGGGAAGAACGAGACGAGGTGCGCCTCCCCCGCTATCGACGCCGTCCACAGCACTTCGCCTGCGGCGATGAGCTCGTCCAGCATGGCAGGCCGATAGTCGGGCACGCGGACCGGCATCACGTCTCTCTCCCACTGCTCCATGGGGAGGGCCGCGCCCTCGAACTGCGCGATGACCTGGGCTACGCCGTCAATGCCCGCAAGCGTCGGCTCACCGGTGCGCGCGACGTCCTGGCGATCCAGCAGGAAGCGCACATAGGCGTCGGCGGGAACGGGGCGCACCGCCTCGCGGGCCCGGGCGAGGGACCGGCTGCGCAAGCGGGCGAGCACGGTGCCGTCCGCCCAGCGGTCGGGCCCGAGGCGCACGAGCCTCCCCTCGGCGGCCAACCGCTCCAATGACTCCGCCGCAAGCGCCACGCCGACCCCCAGGCTAAAAGCGGCCTCTTCGCTGTCGAAAGGCCCGTGGGTGCGGGCGAAGCGGGCCGCGAGGCCATCCAGGGGACGGGACAGCTTTCCCTCCCTCTGAGCCCAGGAGGGAACCGCAATGCCGAGCACCGCGCTCAAACGCGGGCCGTCATCGGCGGCGACCCATCTTTCCGCTCCGCCGATGACGGCGGGGAAAGCCCGCCGGTCCGCTTCCAAATTAGCAAGAAGAGCAGCCGCATCAGCGCCCGCGGAAAGAGCGCCCGCCTCGCCGTTCTCAGTGCGCGCAGCGACCTCCTCCACCGTGAGCGGCCCCAACTCCCGCAGAAGGTCGGCCACGCCTTCCGCGCCCCGCGCCTTCCAGCCCGCGACCGTCCGCTGCAGCTCGGCCACGGTGCGCGCCACCACCTCCGCATCCAGCATATCTTCCACAGCACCGGTGCCCAGAAGCTCGCCCAGAAGCGCCGGATCCACAGACAGGAGCGACGCCTGGCGCTCGGCATGGGGTAGATCGCCCTCGTAGAGGTGCTCGCCCAGATACCCGAACACGAGCGGCGCCGCGAAGGGCGACGGCGCGGCCGTGCGAACTTCGCTCATCTTGATGGAGCCCGAGTCAAGACCGTCCATCACCTCGCGCAGGGCTGGCAGGTCGAACACGTCCTGCAGACACTCGCGCAGAGCTTCCAGAACGATGGGGAAATCCTCCTCGCGCCGGGCCGCCTCCAAAAGCTGTCCGCCCTTGAGACGCTGCTGCCATAAAGGCGCCCGCTTGCCCGGGGCCGTCGGCGCCATGAGCAGAGCCCGGGCCGCGCATTCGCGGAAACGGGCGGCGAACAGGGCCGTGAACCCCACGCGCTCGCGCACGATGGATTCCAACTCGTCGGGATTGAAGCGGAACAGATCGCTTCCCGGTAGGGCGTCCTCGGTGGCGGGCACGCGCAGCACGATGCCGTCGTCGGAGGCCACCGCCTGCGGGTCGAAGCCCAGCGTGGAGGTAATGCGATGGGCCACGGCCAGCGCCCAGGGCTCGTGCACGCGGCGCCCGAAGGGAGAATGCAGAATGACGCGCATATCGCCCGTTTCATCGGGGCATGCCTCCACCACGAGCCGCCGATCCGTGGGCACCGCCCCGGTACAGGCGCGCTGCGCCTCTATGAGAGCCGCCAAGTTGCGCCGGGCGTCCTCGTCCAGCCCGTCGGCCATCAGGCGATCGCGCAGCGCCGGAGTCATGGCATTCTTCCCCGAACGAGCCTCCGGCGCTTCGTCCCGTTCGGCAGCGCGCGCAATACCGCCGTCGAGCGCCCGCACAAGAGCCCCCCGGGCGCGGCCCGTCTCGTAGGGGCGACCAATGGCCTCGCCGTGCCAGAAAGGCAATCGCGCGGCGCGTCCCGGGGCCGCTTCCACGATAACCCGGTCGGCACCGATCTCCTTGATGCGCCAGGTGCTCGTACCCAGGGCGATGATGTCGCCCACACGCGACTCCATCACCATCTCCTCGTCCAGCTCGCCCACACGCCGGCGCCCCTGACGGGCGTCGCCCTCGGGCAGCACCACCGAGAACATGCCGCGATCGGGAATGGTACCCGCCGCCGTTACGGCCAGGCGCTGGGAACCGGGGCGCGGCGTGAGCAGCCCCGTCTCGCGATCCCACAGGATGCGCGGCGCGAACTCGGCCACCTCGCCCGAGCCGTAGCGCCCGGCGAGCATGTCGAGCACTCCCTCGAAGGAGCGTCGGCCCAAATCGGCATAGCAGGCCGACCGCCGCACGCAGGCGAGCCACTCGTCGGCCGCCAGACCGTCTGGCGTCATGGCCACGGCGGCCACGGTCTGCTGGGCCAGCACATCGAGCGCATTGCGCACAAGCCGCGTGCTCTCGATGGCGCCGGCCTCCATGCCCTCGGCCATGACGGCGGCATCGATGACCTCCACCCGGGTACGCGGGAAGATGACGCCCTGGGAGCGGCCGCCCACCCGGTGGTTCGCCCGTCCCACGCGCTGCAGCCCGCTGGCCACCGAGGGCGGCGCGGCCACCTGCAGCACCAAATCGATGGAACCCATATCGATGCCCAATTCCAAGCTGGAAGTGGCCACCACGCAGGGCAGCTCTCCTGCCTTCAGCTCCCGTTCCACCTGCAGCCGCTTCTCCTTGGAGACCGAGCCGTGATGGGCCTTCGCGATGACCACCGCGGGCTCGGTCACCAATTTGGTGGTGGAGCCGATGTCGGAGCGGAAGCTCGCTCCCGGCGCGCCTCGCATGGCATCGGCGCCCGTGGGCACGCCGCGCACCGCATCGTCGCCGAAAGCCGTCGCATCGCCGCTACCCGCAGCGGCCCAGAAGCCGGCCACCTCGGAATGGGGCGCATCCAGGCCAAGGCGCTTCGCGTACAGCTCGTTCAAACGTGCCGTCAGCTTCTCGCACAAACCGCGCGAGTTCACGAAGACAATCGTGGATTTATGGGCCAGCACCTCGTCCAGAATGGCCGCCTCGATATGGGGCCAGATGGAGGAGCTGCCCAGGCGGCTGTCAGGATGCGGCGCGGGCGACGCGCCCTCGGCCATGACGGCCCGCAGCGCCCGATCGGATTTCCATGCATCCTCGACGGGTGCCCGGCGCGGACCGGCGCCCCGCTGTCGCGTGCCGTCCCCGGCACCGGCAAATCCCCCGAAGGCGGGGACGGCCGTCATGTCGCGCACGGGCACGCGCACCGAAAGATCGAGACTCGGGGGCGCCTCCGTGGACACCACCGTCACGGGCCGCGTGCCGCCGAGGAACCGGGCCACTTCCTCGCGCGGGCGCACCGTGGCCGACAGCCCGATGCGCTGGGCCGGAGCCTCCAGCAAATCGTCTAGCCGCTCCAAAGACAGCGACAGGTGCGCCCCGCGCTTGTCGCCGGCCAGGGCGTGCACCTCGTCCACGATGACCGTCTCAACCGTGCGCAGCGCCTCTCGGGCCGCCGAGGTGAGCATGAGGTACAGCGACTCGGGCGTCGTGATGAGAATGTCGGGCGGATTGCGGGCGATCTTGCGGCGCTCGTCGGCGGGGGTGTCGCCGGTGCGCATGGCCGTGCGGATTTCGGGGGCTTTCGCACCGCAACGCGCGCCCTCAGCGGCTGCGAGCTCGGAAATGGCTGAAAGCGGTCCCTGCAGGTTGCGGTCCACATCGGCACCAAGTGCCTTTAGCGGCGATACGTACAGCACACGCACGCCGCGAACCCACTTCTCGCCCGCCTCGGCGGTGCGCGCCTTCTCGGCCATAAGCGCATCGATGGCCCACAGAAACGCCGCCAACGTCTTGCCCGAACCCGTCGGCGCTATCACGAGCGCGTTCTCGCCCCGCGCGATAGCCTCCCACGCCTCGCCCTGCACCGCCGTGGGTGCCCCGAAGGCATCGGCGAACCAGTGGCGCACCGGTTCCGAGAACGAGGCCATGGCCTCAGCATCATCCATAGGTAAGTTCCCCTATCAACTACTGCTCTTAAGCCACGTCCACTGATGCAAGGTCTTTGTCGACAAGCCACCGCAAATAGTCGGAACGCTTCATGCCCAAGCTATCCGCCCGCTTATCCATGCGCTCGATCTTCTGCTCGGTCTCCTTAAAGCCCACGAGCCTCAAATGCTCCCCGAACTTAAGGGGTCGCCCGACGATCACCTCCCCCACCGGCACGCCATCAACGTCTCCGGCATCCCATGGCGCAGCAAGAGCCTCAATCTCCTCCCGGGTTACGCCAAACATCTCTTCAATTTCCTTGTCGGTTTTCATCATTACCTCCTGACCATGCCCAGCTCTCGAAGGACTTTTTCCGAAGGAGGCGTCATGGCGTGATAAATAAGCACTCTGTCTCCTTGGTCTCTTGCAACCATCTGAATGGGTCGATGCATTTGGTCGAACCCAATAGCAAGAATCTTATCTTCATCCGGAGATGCCCTGTGCTGCTGCACTACAAAATTCCTCCAAGCATACTCGATTTCCCTACTGCTCAAATCATGCTTGAGCGCGTGCTCGTGCACAACGATTTCGATCATCGCTACCTACTTTCGTTAAACGAAATTATACTGCAGGGCGAGCGGCTCAGCAACAGCTATAAGCAAGCGTTGCCTCGCTGAAACCGTCTGAGAAAATGTGAGGGAAAACGGCCCATGACAGCCTCCTTTACATCGGACGGCTGTCCTTCAAGCACAGAAGTTAGGGATATACCCAGCCTTTAGAACATTTGTTTTCGTTCATTATAAGGGAACAGATGTTCTTGTCAAGAGTAAGTTTCGCCAACTTGTCTATGAAGCCGAGCTATTTCCCTCTCCCAGAGCGCCGTTCCTCCTTTCCAAGGCCACCCGCTCGAAAAGCCATTACAATGGAGGCGTCCGATGGAACGTGAACGACCGCGAGGGGAGAAATCGTGCGCAGCAACGAGGTGGCAAAATTGGCCGGCGTGACCGTGCGCACGCTGCGGCACTATCACCAGCTGGGGCTTCTGTCCGAACCGCCGCGGCGCGCCAACGGGTACCGCGACTACTCCCCTGCCGACGTGGCCCGCGTGCTGCGCATCAAGCGCCTGGCCGCCCTGGGCTTTCCCCTCTCGCGCATCGGGGACGTTCTGGAAGAGATGGATGCCGAGGGGCACGCGACATCCGCGAGCGCCTTAGACGAGCTCGACCGCGAGCTGGCCCTCGAGATCGCAAGGCTGCAGGAACAGCGACGCACCATCGCCGAACTGCGCGCCGAGCACCTCGATCCCGATCTTCCCGTGCGCTTCGCCCGCATCCTGCGCAAGCTCGCCGGCGTGGACAGCCTCGCCGAAACCTCCCCCGACGACCGCACCGCCCTCATCGTCGCCGCGCACCTCTACGACGAGAAAGAGCTCGGTGAGCTGGAGCGCGTCGTGGATACCATCGCAAGCGAGAGGCTCGTGGAGGCCATGGAACGGCTCGACGAGAAGCTCTGCGCCCTCGCGCCCGATGCCCCCGAGCAAGAGCGCGCCGCACTCGCCGCCGAGTCCCTCGAGACGCTTGTCCCCGTCATCGCCTGCTTCGATGCCGCCAACTGGCTGCGCCCCGCCACCGACCGCGAGCGATTCCTGGACGAAATAGCCTTCGCGGGCTACAACGAGGCCCAGCAGGACGTGTACGACCGCATCGAGCGCGGCATCGAGGAGATCATGACCGAGCGGGCGCAACGGGAGAATGCGACTGCGGCCTCTCCACAAGTCGTCCACGAGCCGTTTGACTCCGACGCAACGTCATAGTTTTTACTGGCCCCTCGAACCCCTGACCCGCCGTTCGAGAAAGGCCCCGCCATGACCCTCGCGTCCCCGAAATTCCGCCGACCGCGCAAGCCGTACCGGCCGCGCAAGACCGCTCCCCGCTACCTGCTCTCCTGCGCCTGCTCGCTGCTGGGCAATTCCGTGGCCAGCGTCGTCTTACCGCTTGTGCTCCTCGCCACCACCGGCGACGCCCTGGCCGCTGGCACCCTCGCGCTCATCTGTGCCGCACCCCAGTTCGTCATCGGCCTTGTCGGCGGGGCGCTCACCGACCGCTTCAACCGACGCAACGTCTCTGTCGTCTCCGACATCCTGTCGGCGGCCAGCGTGGCTTTGCTGCCCATCGTTGATATGATCTGGGGACTCTCCTTCGGCTGGTTCGTGGCACTGGGACTCCTCGGCGCCGTCGGCGACATCCCCGGCATGACGGCCCGCGACTCCCTCGTGCCCGCCGTCTGCGAGCGCGACGGGCGCAGCCTGCAAAAGTTCATGGGCCTCACGCAATCGCTGGACTCCCTCGTGGTCATCGCAGGTCCCGCGTTGGCCGCCTTCCTCATGGGCGCGGCAGGAAGCGTGAACGCCCTGTGGTTCACGGCCGCCATGTCGCTTTCCGCAGCTCTTCTCACTCTCACGCTGCCCCGCTCCCTCGGCGCCGTCTGCGGCGCGGCAACCCCCGCCGCCAGCCCGACCGGCGTCCCGGCCGCCAGAGTTGTCAGCTCCACCAAAGACGAATCCCGACGCGGCCTTCTGCCCGACGCGTGGCAGGCCCTGCGCGACGGCGCGCATGTGCTGTTCGCGAGCGATACGCTCTTGCGCTCGTCCATGCTCATCAGCTTCGGCATCGTCATGGTGATGGGCTCGCTCCAGGGCCTCGTGCTGCCGGTGCATTTCACGGCCGCGAACAGCCCGGAGCTGCTCGGCTACGTGCTGTCGGCCATGTCCGCCGGCATGCTCGCAAGCTCGCTCGGCTATGCGGCGCTCGCCCACAAGCTGCGCCGCCGCACCTGGTACATCCTGTCGCTCACCGGCATGGCCTTGGGAATCTTGGGGCTGGGCCTTCTGCCGTCGTTTCCGCTGCTCATCGCGAGCGCACTCATGCTGGGGCTTTCGGCCGGCCCCATCTCGGCCCTGCTCGGCTTCTTCATCTTCGACCGCATTCCCGCTGCAAATCGCGGGAGCGCCCTGGGGACGCAAAATTCGCTCACCTTGGCCGCCGCGCCCGTGGCCATCTTTGCCACCTCGCTCGTCGTGGAGGGCGCCGGGGTGTCCGTGGCCGCCCTGGCCCTCGCCGGGTGCTGGATGCTCATCACCGTGTGGGCCCTCAACACCCACAGCCTGAAGTACCTGGACGACAAGGAGAACCACCTCGACCCCGTTCCCTTCGTTCCCGACGCCGAGCGCATCTAGCACCTCGCGACGCCCGAAAGCCAGCAGTACGACTAGCTGGCTTTCAGCGGCGCAGCCATCTGGCAACGGTCTTCGAACAAGTTGCCTGCGAGCCGGAAGGCGGGCGCCCCGCAGGCACACCATGGAGCCGGAATCATTCCCCAACCAAGGAGACACCATGGCTTGCACAACGCTTCTCGTGGGCCGCCGCGCCACCAACGACGGCTCCACCATCGTCGCCCGCAACGAGGACGGCGAGGACTTCTCGTTCGATCCGAAAAAGATGATCGTGGTCATGCCAGAGGACCAGCCGCGCACCTACACCGGCGTGGCCAGCCACCTGACCATCGATCTGCCCGACAACCCTCTGCGCTACACCTGCACGCCCAACGCCGACCCGGCAAATGGCGTGTGGGCCGAAACCGGCATCAACGCGGCGAACGTGTCCATGTCGGCCACCGAGACCATCTCGGCCAACGCCCGCGTGCTCGGCGCCGACCCGCTCGTCACCTACCAGCCGGCCGTCGGAAAGCCCGGCGACGCCAACTACAAGCCCGAGGTGCCCGGCGGCATCGGCGAGGAGAACCTGCCCACCATCACGCTGCCCTATATCAAAAGCGCCCGCGAAGGCGTTGCGCGCCTCGGCATGCTCGTGGAGAAGTACGGCACCTACGAGACCAACGGCGTGGCCTTCGGCGACGCGGACGAGGTCTGGTACTGGGAGAACATCGGCGGCCACCATTGGATCGCACGGCGCGTGCCCGACGACTGCTACGTGGTGCAGCCCAACCGCCAAGGCATCGATCACTTCGATTTGGCCGACGCGCTGGGCGATCAGCACGACTACATGTGCAGCGCCGATCTGGCCCAGTGGATCCGAGAGAACGATCTGCTCATGGACATGCCTGCCCACGAGGACGATGCCGGCGAGACCGTCGAAGGGCTGCCGCGCTACTTCAACGCCCGCATCGCATTTTCCACCTACACCTGGCTCGACCAGCTGTACAACGCTCCGCGCAAGTGGTACCTCTGCCGCCGCCTGACGCCCTCCGATCCGCGTTTTGCCGGCCCGGCGCCCGAGTTCGGTCCCGAGAGCCTCGACATCCCCTGGGCCATGCGCCCCGACAAGAAGCTGTCGGCGTCGGATGTGAAGGATCTGCTCGCCACCACCTACGACGGCACCGAGTACGACCCCTACGGCACCAAGGGCACCCCCGCCACGCGTCATCAGTACCGCTACGTCGGCATCGACCGCACCTCCGAGTGCTCCATCCTGTGCATCCGCCCGAACGCTCCGGCGGCCCTGCGCGGCGTGCACTGGTTCGCCCCGGCCTCCGGCCCCTTCAACACCGCCGTGGCCCTGTACGCGAACGTGAAGGCGATGCCCGCCTACCTGGACACACCCACCGCGGTGACCACCGACAGCCTCTACTGGAACAACCGCCTGGTGGCCGGCCTTGCCGACCCGCAGTTCTTCGAGAGCTACGAGGCCATCCAGGGCTATCGCCTGAACACCATGGCCCAGGGCTACCAGTCGCTGCGTGAGACCGACGCCGCGCTTGAGAAGCTCGCTGCCGAAGGCAAGGCGAACCTGGACGATATGGACGACCCGACGGTGATCGCCGAGCTCGAGCGCGCGAATCAGGCGCTCGTCGATAGCGTGCAAACGCAGACCCGCGCTCTGCTCGGCACCGTGCTCGACCAACGCACGGTCACGATGAAGAACGCCTTCAACATGAACGACCACTGAGAGCGCGCCGTTGCGCCCCCGAGCGCAACGCCAATGCCTGATTGGGGCCGGCCCCGGCGCCTCGCCATTCGCTGGCGACGCCGAGGCCGGCCTTTTCGCATTCACGGTTCTTTCGCATTCACGACCCTTTTCGCATTCACGCCCCACTCGCTCCCCTCTCCCTGCAACACAGGGCTCTTCTCGTGCAAGTGAAGCGGCGCCCCCTTGCCGTCGCTGCCTCGTCGAGGCACACTAGCGCTACGGACAGGAGACGGAAAGGAGCGCCCGTGAAGCTGACCGTGGAAGAGCGGCCCGACTTAGAAGAGGCGGAGGTCACCATCCGCTGCCCGGCCATCGACCGGCGGGTGCGGGCCATCATGGCGACCGCGAACGCAGTGGATTGCCGGCTTCTCGGCACCGACGGCACAGGCACGTTCATCGTGGAACCGTCGGAAGTGCTGTACGCGGAAACCGTCGACGGCCGCACCTTCCTCTACGGCCGCGACCGCGTGCTGGAGAGCCCGCTGCGCCTCTACGAGCTGGAAGAGGCCCTCGCCGGCACCGAGTTCGTGCGGGCCTCGAAATCTCTCATCGTGAACTTCGACCACGTGCGGGCGCTTCGCCCCTACCTGAACGCCCGGCTGGAGCTGGTACTCGATAACGGCGAATCCGTCATCGCCTCGCGCCAGTACGCCCCGGCCATCAAGCAGAAGATCGGGCTGTAGAAAGGATTCGCCATGAGAAACATCGTCAAGAGCGCCTTTGTCCGCGCCTGCATCACCTTCACCGTCGCCATGGCCCTCTGGTGCACAGCCGGCCTCATCTTCGCCGGGCCCGTCGAGGGCATCGTCATCACGCTCTCGCTGCTCGCCGCCGCCTTGGCCCTGTGCGCCCTGCAGGCATTCTGGTTTACCGAGGCGGTCATCGGGCGATTGAGCTACCCCGCACGCATCGCCGGGTTCGGCCTGACGGGCCTTCCGGCGCTCGTCCTGTGCGCCGCGCTCGGCGGTTGGTTCCCCCTGGACAACATCGGCGCCTGGGTCAGCTTCGTTGCCATCTACCTGGTCACCCTGGCCGCCATCACCGCCGGCTACACTATCTACTACCGTCGCACCGCCGGCAGCTTCGACGCCGCCCTCGCCCGCTACCGCGAAGGCCGGAAAGAGTAGGCCATCGCGACGAGAAGCGATTACGTCGGTCCTCGTCCGCGCTTTCCCCGCCCGGAAGGCCGAGTGCGCCGATTTAGTAGGAAATCTGCACTTATCAGCGTCTGGAAGGCTCCTACAGTCAATTATTATATTGTTCTACGTTAATTTCGACGGCTTTTTTCAATCCAGGGGGGTGCGGACTCCAAGTTGGACACCCAGGTGTCCGGAAGGGAGTTCGAATGTACGACAAGAGGGCCAAGCAGGATGCGCTGGATCTGTGGTTCTCGATGCCCGGCGAGATGTCCGTGGATGACTT